>NZ_PSTT01000097.1 GCF_002931235.1 Subtercola sp. Z020
CGCGAACGGTATCGCCTTCAGCCGCTCACCCGGCCAGGTACTCAACGTCGTCTACCTCAACAACAAAGCCGTCACCAAGGGCGGGTTCTTCCCCTCCGGAGTCAACGGCGCCGTCAACACCAGCGCCGCCAACTAACACCCGCACCAAACCCTCAGGCGGGTCGCCCCGAATCAGAAATGATCGGGCGGCCCGCCGTTGGCATTTTCCGCGGGAACCTCACACGCTTGCGAGTAAGCCTTCGCTCGATGCATGCGCGAAGACATCAGTGCATTCAAGACGACTACAGATAAAGGACGGCTTTTCATGCTCGGTAACCTTCAGGGCTGGCATCTGATCATCATCCTTGCCATCGTGCTCCTTCTCTTCGGGGCACCCAAGCTTCCCGGCCTCGCCCGCAGCGTCGGCCAGTCGATGCGTATCTTCAAAAGCGAAGTGAAGACGATGAAGTCCGACGATCCGGCTGGCGAACAGACCAAGCCTGAGCCCGCCGGAACAGCGACGACCACGAACAACCCTGCTGCTGCAAGTGCGACGAACGTTACAACGGCTGACGTTGACTCCGTCCAACATTCCGCCTCCAGGTAAGTGACCGTTCGTCCTGAGGCGGGCACCCGCCCCAAGAAGAAACCAAACCGCGACGGACGGATGTCCCTCGGGCAGCACCTCGTCGAGTTCCGCAAGCGCATCTTCCGCGCCATCCTCGGCATCGCTGCGGGGGCTGTAGTCGGGTGGCTACTCTCTGACCAGATCCTGCTAGCGCTGAGCGCACCCGTGAGCGCGATCACCAGCTCGCAGGGAAGGGCAGCCTCGCTCAACTTCACCGACGTGTCCCAAGCGTTCGACCTGCGACTCCAGATCGCCATCACCGTCGGCATCGTGCTCTCGTCACCCGTCTGGCTCTACCAGATATGGGCGTTCCTCGTACCGGGCCTGACCCGTCGGGAGAAGCAGTACGCTGTCGGGTTCGTGCTCACCGCCGTTCCCCTTTTCCTCGCCGGCTGTGCCGCGGGTTGGTACGTGCTGCCCCACATGGTGTCGATCCTCACGGGCTTCGCCCCGCAGGACACGACAAACATCATCAGTGCGGGAACCTACTACTCCTTCGTGCTCAAGCTCGTCGTCGCCATCGGCATCGCGTTCGTGCTGCCCGTCCTACTCGTACTGTTGAACTTCGCGGGCATCCTCAGTGCGAAAGCAATCCTGAAGTCCTGGCGAATCGCCATCCTGGTCATCATCCTGTTCTGCGCCATCGCCACACCCTCAGCCGACGTCTTCTCCATGTTCCTCCTCGCCATCCCGATGATCGTGCTGTTCTACTCCGCCGCCCTCATCTCCTGGATCCACGACCGCCGCAAGGCCAAGGCGCAGGAGAAATTCAACGCCGAACTGGTCGTCCCCTAAAAAACAATTCGCCCCTGTCGAGGTCCTGTTTGCGGCGACCTGATTACGTGGCGCTAGAGTGCGGGGATGGGTGCTGAACCTGCTCGTCGCGTGATCCGGCTTTCCCCCGACTATGGCAATGTGTGGTCGCTGTGGGAGAGCAGCACCCCCGAACGCCCGACCAACTACTCGATGCAGCCAAGCGACTACCGGCTGTCCGAAGACCTCACCGACAGGCTACGGCGCTGGCATCAGGAGTGGGACGCGCAGCGTCTCTACGAACAAAGCTGGGACACACCAGAACAGCAGGAGCGCTGGAACCAGGAAGGTCTCGCGATCGCTCATCAGCTCCACTCCGAGGTTCGACACTTCGCGGACGTGTCGTATCGAGGCGAACTTCTAGCCTGAAGGGAAGACCCATTCGACGCCCCCTTGGTCTTATCTGCGTAGCGGGTGCCGTGAAAGACTCAGGGGCATGAAATCGACGGGCCGCTCCTCGCTGGCGAGGGTGGTGGTGATTGGCGGCGTCCTAATCGTCTCGGGCTGCGCATCTACGCCAGGGGCGAATGTCTGGAACGGGCCGGCCGCCACTCTCTCTGGACGTGTATTTGACACCTCCGGCCAACCCGTCGGTCATTGCACCATCAATCCCGGCGGAAATTACACCAACGAGATGCAGACAGTCAGTGCACCCGACGGGAGCTTCACGATCAGCCTGCCCGGCGGCCTCTACAACATCGAAGCCAACTGCCGCGACTACAACGAAGCGTTTCTTGGCAGCGGCACCACACCCGTCGAAGTAACCAACGCCGATCCCCTCACGGTCGAAATCACCATCACGACATAATGGACCGGCCCCGAGAACTTCGTTCCATCCCGTCGTCGGACGACCGTCCCGCCTCTTCTACTCCTCCAGCAATGACGTGACTTCTTCCAACTCGTCGACGATGCGGTGTCTTTAGTAAACACTCGAGAATCGCTCCTTACACGCCGCGTGGGTGCTCGTCGCGCTGGTGGTTTGGCCTGATAAATCGGGGCTGAGGACACGCCTGGCCCCGCCGCTGAGCTGTTGAGCACACCGCAGATCCGGATGTAGGCGACCCGGTCCCTCTGACCCTCGGCATTCGGCAACTACCATTTCGTTATGACCAATGATCCCTCGATCGAAGACGTGTCGGCAGGCGGCGAGTCGATTCGTTTGGGGCACATCCTGAAGTTCACCGGACTGCTTGACTCCGGCGGGGACGTGAAAGGCGCCATCGTCAGCGGCCGGGTGATGGTGAACGGGGAGGTTGAGCGGCGGCGCGGCAGGCAGCTGCACGTCGGCGACATTGTCAGCATGGACGAGCGGAGGCTGCGCGTCTGCCCTTAGCGCGCCGCACTCTCGCTCGACCCCGGCGCGATCTACGCTGAGGGGTTCTCCCGCAGCCACGCAACGACCTGCTGGGCGTGGGTGTTCGGCGGAAAGATCGGGTAGAAGACGTGCTCGATGCGCCCGTCTCGGACGATGAGCGTCAGGCGTGAGTAGAGCCGGTCGTGCCCGGGGGCCCGGAAGGTGGGCAAGTTCAGCGCTTCGGCAAAGCGGAATCGTTCGTCGGAGAGCATGGTGAACGTTAGCCGCAGCCTGGCTGCGACTTCTGCCTGGTATTCGGTGCTCTGGCTGGAGATGCCGTAGACCGCAC
Source organism: Subtercola sp. Z020 (assembly GCF_002931235.1). GTDB lineage: Bacteria > Actinomycetota > Actinomycetes > Actinomycetales > Microbacteriaceae > Subtercola. The sequence continues at coordinate 3,064 of NZ_PSTT01000097.1, forward strand.
CGACCCCGAGGCCCCGCAGGTCTTCGTGGTGGTCACGGAAGTCGCACGCCTCGGTGGTGCACCCGCGCGCACCGGGAATGGAGTCCCAACCCTCCGGAAGGTCTGTTCCGGGTCGCCCCGTGAGGGGATAGAAGTAAATGACAGTTCTGCCTTCCCCGACGTCGGCCGTGCGCGTGCTCGTTCCGTCCGTGGCAGGCAGGATCAGGTCGGGAAGCTCGGCGCCGACGAGGTGGGCGGCGGCACCGTCGTCGACGGGTACGGGCAGGTCGGTGGGCAGTTCAACGAAGTCAGGCACGGTGTTCTCCAGAGAAATGGTGCGGCATGCGGTCGAATCTAGTCTGTCGACCTCACTGATCTGCGTTTCGTGACCTCCGCCTAAGTTCTGGATCGAGCGCGATGCCAACGGTGAGATCGTCGGCAGTACGGGATTCGAGCTCAGCACCGACCGCATGCACGTGCTGATCCGCAGCGTCGCGGTTGCACCGCAGTTGCGTGCCGCGGGAGCCGGCTCGAGACTCGCGCGGTATGCGATGGACCAGGCACACGCACTGGGAGCGACTCGGGCGTGGCTCTTCTCGCGCAGGTCCGGCCCTTTCTGGCAACAACTGGGGTTTGTCGGAGCAGACAAATACGAACTCGCAGCGGCCCTATCCGAAACGCACCAGGTACGCCTCTTCGTCGAAAGTGGGCAACTCGAACGCGAGATCGCATGGTCACGATCGTTGGAAAGCGCATCGAGGTGGAGCTAGGCGAGGTCGGACTGGGATTCAGCTCGCCTCGCACGAATCGCAAGTTTCGGCGACTCTGTTCGTCCCGTAAGACGTCCATCGAAAGGCTTTACCACTGGTTTTTCCCCCGCCCACACAGACCAATCCTCTACATTCCCTACCGTCCAGCGGCGTAGTGGTTGGCGATCGTGGCCGGGCTCAGCACGACCGTGTAGACCGCCGCGTACCGCATGGAGCCGGTGAAGAAACCGGTCGTGCCCGGAGTGGGCCAGCCGCTGAGGTTGCCGCCGCCGAAGCGCCACCAGCCGGCGTGCGCCTCCGCCGTCGTGTAGCTCGTGTTGGCTGCGACGTTCTTGCCGTCGACCCAGAGGTTCATGCCGGTCGACGCCGAGAACGTGGCGATGACGTGGTGCCAGAGGTTGTCGTCGTAGTCGAGCGGGCTCGTGATGGTCTGGAGTCCGTTGTTGTAGGTGCCGAAGATGAGCTGGCCCGTGGGGTTCAGGTAGACCTGTCGGTCGTAGACGCTCGATGTGCCGGTCTGGTTGTTCTCGAAGCCGACGAGTTTGCCTCCGCCCACGCTCGTCTTGAACCACGTCTCGAGGGTGAAGGTAGCTGGCGTCGTGACCTGGGTGGGCGTCGAGAGGTAGCTCGTGGTGCCGTTCAGCACGTAGGCGCCGGTCGTGTCGCGCGGGCAGGCGATGGGGGTGGTGGTGGCTCTGGTCATCGACCCCTGGTAGGTTCCGTTCGCCGTGCGACCCGACGCGTCGAGCGCCGTCGTCGCATTCGTAGCCTCGGTCAGGGGGTACTGGAACAGGGCGTTCGCCTTGTCGGCCGCGTAGGCCGCCGCGCAGGTGAAGTAGGGCGCGGTCGCCGCGGTGTCGACCGAGTTCGTGATCTTCGCGATGTAGGCCGAGTTGGTGCCGGGCGCGAACGCCGTCAGCGCGCAGGTCGCGGCGAGCAGCACGGTGAGCAAACCGCCTCCGACCATACTGCGCCAGCCCCGGCGCCTGGGCGATCGCGAGGAGAGGGCGGGATGCTCCGCGTGACGCGTCACGCGGGCGCCTCCTCGTTCTCGGCCGGCAGTCCGACGACGATGCTCCAGAGCAGGGGAAGCGCGCAGATGGCTCCGAGAATGATCCAGCCGACCAGCGACATGTTCAGAGCCGACGACAGGTGGTACTGGCTCGTGTCGGCCAGGCTCGGGATGTCGATGTCGCCGACCTGCCCGGTCACGAGGTCGGCGCTGGTGCCCCCGACGGCCTGCACGCGGATCGGCAGGATGCCCGTCGAGACGACGGTGGCGTGCGCCCCCGTCTCGTCTGCGTTGGTGCTCAGTACGACGACGCCGATCAACGGACGGAGGATGTATGCCGCCGCCGCGACCACGAACGAGAAGCCGGCGATCCGCACGGCCGAGCGGCGCGCTGCGGTGTGGAACATCGACGAGAGGAACCAGACCAGCACGGCACCGATCGCCACGATGGGCAACGCCTTCACGAACCATCCGGCCGCGGGGAGGATCACGGCGGCCTCGCCGACGATGTCGGTCGGCGCGAGCATCCATGGATCGATCGCACCGTTGATGTCGCCCTGCGTCGAGATGCCCTGGTCGGTGACTTTGATGACCCGGTGGGTGAAGGTCTCGTTCGGTGCGGTCGGCGGGTGGAAGGTGATGATGTCGCCGACCGCGACGTGATGCGTGGGCGTCGTGAGCATCAGGGTGCCGACCGGCGCTGTCTCGCCCATCGAGGGTGTCTGAACGATGAACCAGCGGCCGCCGGCGAGAAAGAAGAGAAAGGCGGCAATGAGGATGCTCGCGAGCAGTGTCACGGCCAGGGCGAGGCCGATGCGAACCGACGCCGATACCGGCGTCTGGCGGCCGACCCAGCGGCGCGGCCCGGAGTGGGCGCCCTTCGACCTGACGGAGGTGAGTGCCATGCGACTCCCCCTTCTTCAGTCTGCGGTGGTCGGTTCGGTGATTCGGTTCGGTGCGGTGGTGCAGATCGTGACAGTGACGTAGTGGTCACAGGGCTGTCGCGGGCGGCCCTCGAGGTTCCGGGCTGCCCGCGACGCGGGTGTCGAGGGGCGACTAGCTGCCGAAGCTCCAGGTCATCGGAACCGAAGCCTGCAGGCCCTGGTACGTGTTGCCCGCGGTCGAAGCGAGAGTGACGGCGAAGGTGAAGGGAACGCTGGCGCCGGCGGCCGGGGCGGCAGGCATGGTGAAGGCGGAGGCGGTTGCACCGGCGAGCGAGGCAGCGGTGCCGCTGAAGACGGTGGTCGCACCCGAGGTGATGACGACGTTCAGCTTCGAGCAGAGGTCGGTGGCGGTGCCGTTCAGCGTGCCCGAGTTGGTCTGGGTGCAGGCGGCGCCGGGAGTGAGCGTGAAGGTGGTGGCAGCGACGGTGCCGACGTTCTTGATCGTGATCGGGGTGGTGACCGTGTTGCCCGGCGTCATGGTGCTGCTGCCGCCGAACTTGTTGATCGTGGAGCAGGTGGCCGCGTTGGTCGAGACCGAACCACCGTCGGTGCTGAGGCAGGTCACCGTGGCGCCGGCGTTCTGCTCCTGCATGACGAGGGCGCCAGTGGCGGCGGTGTTCTGGGAGTTGGTGATGCTGGCGACGAAGCCCGACATGGTGCCGGTGAGGCTCAGCGAGAGCAGTACGGCGCCGGCGACACCCGCGACGACGGCGATGGGTGCGAAGCGACGGCGCTTAGCTTTGGAGACGGAAGCGTGTGAAGACATGTGGATGACCCCTAGATGAGAATGAGTGGAGTGTTGCCCCATAGAACACCCGGTGGGATCTACTTCATTGGCAAGCACCTTTATTATGAAGTAAATTATCCAGTGACTCAATACCCTCGTTGTGGGGGACGCGGAACGGCCGAGGCGAAGCCTACGATCGAAGCTCGCCTTCTGTTCCTAGCGGAAGGCACAGGACTGAGGTAAAATCATGGCTCTCGCCAGAGGAGACGAAAAGATTCCCGAACCCAGCCTCCGCAAACTCGCTGTGCGCGAGTCCGCGGTGCGGCAGTTTTTGGCGGCGCTCCACGAGCTCGACACTGAGCACCGCCGCCTGAAGTCGAGTTTCGCAAGGCACCTGGGGCTGGCCCAGACCGACTACTACGCACTCATGTTCATCGCCGAAGCACAGACCGTCACACCGAAGCAGCTCGCAGCGAGCCTCAACTTCACCACGGGTGCGACCACGGCGATGATCGACCGCATCGAGAAGCTCGGGCTCGTGCACCGCATCCCGAATCCGGATGATCGGCGGAGCGTCTACCTCGAGCTGACGGCCGCCGGCATCGAGGCCTCGACGTGGGTGACTGACCGATACCTCGAGATGGCCCGCGCCGCCCTCACCCTCGACAGCACCACGACTCCCGAGCACAAGATCGACGTGCTGGCGCACGCCACGGATGCGATGACCGCCACGGTGGCGTCACTGCAGAGCGACGAGACCTCGGCCGACTGAAGCCGGCGCCTTCCGCGCCAACGGGGCAGGCCCGAGGGTCTCTGGTCGGCACAACAGGTGGAGGGCTAGGCCGGCTGGCCCGCCAGCTCGGTGACACGCCCACCCTTGATGTGCAGCCGGCGCTCGGCCCGTCGGGCGACGCCTGAGTCGTGCGTCACGATGATGAGCGTCAGGCCCTGGTCGCGCCAGAAGCTCTCGAGCAGGTCCATGATCTCGTCGCGGGTCTCCTCGTCGAGGGCACCGGTGGGCTCGTCGGCCAGCAGCACGTCCGGCCGTTTCACGAGTGCGCGGGCGATGGCCACGCGCTGCTGCTGCCCGCCCGAGAGCTCGGCGGGCAGGTGGGTCAAACGGTCGCCGAGACCGACGCTGGCCAGGGCATCCTGCGCCCTCTGCCGACGGTCGGCACCCGAACCGGGCAGCGGTGCGAGGGCCGTTTCGACGTTCTCGAGCGCGGTCAGCGTCGGAATCAGGTTGAACCCCTGAAAGACGAACCCGACCTCTTTCGCCCGGATGGCGGCCAACCTGTGGTCGCCGAGCTTCGACAGCGTCGACGAGCCGAGCTGCACGTCGCCCGACGTGGGCCTGTCGAGCGCGCCGAGCATCTGCAGCAGCGTCGATTTGCCGCCACCGGTCGGTCCCTGGATGGCGACCATCTGGCCGTCAGGGATGCTCAGGGTGACGTCGTCGAGCGCGACGATCTTCTTCTTCGTGGTGTTGTAGGTCTTGGTGACGTTCGTCAGTTCGTACATGATCTTCTCCTCGGGAGTGTGGAACGGGGTGGGGGCGCACCGGGGAACGGGTTGGTCATCGCCGGTGCGCAGGCGCGGGGTGGATGCCGCGGGGCCTAGCCGACCGATCGAAGCGCCTCGGCGGGCCGCAGTCGCGCCGCGCGCCAGCCGCCGATCGCACCCGCCAGAAGCCCGCCGAGCACGGCCAGCCCTACGGCGACGAGGATGATGCCGAGCGTGACCGGCGCCTGCAGCGTCACCGTAGTGGCCACCGCCTTCGCGGCCGCACCGAAGCCGCCACCACTGCGACCGCCGCTCGCGCCGCCGCCGATCGCGGTGGTCGCCGCGGCCGAACCACTGAGGGTCGGAGCGACGATGTTGACGATCAGAATGCCGACGAGGCCCACGGCGATGCCGATCACGCCGCCGATCAGGCCCTGCACGACAGATTCGCCGGCGACCTGACTGACGATGCGGCGGTTGCTCCAGCCGATCGCTTTCAGAGTGCCGAACTCGCGGGTTCGGCGGGTGACGCCGGAGATGGTGAACAGGATCGCGATCAGGAACGCGGCGGCGAGCACGATGATCGACAACCAGGTGCCGAGGTTCGCGACGAGCGACGAGGCGGTCGAGAGCGATCCGGAGACCGTCGACGCCAGGTCGGCCTGGGTGCTCACGGTGGCGGCCGGCAGCGCGGTCTGCAGGGCGGAGGCGAGCGAGTCGACGCCACTCGACGAGGCGGCGGTCACATAGATGTTGCTGATCATGCCCGCATTGCTCGACAGGGTCTGGGCGACGTCGAGGGGGATGTAGACGTTCGAGGCGGTCTCGCTGTCGGATCCGCTCGACGAGACGGTGCCGACGATGGTGAAGGTGGTACCGCCGATGTCGATGGTGCCGCCGGTGGCCAGCGACGCGCTGGTGGCGTAGCTGGCATCGAGCACGGCCGTGTCGGTTCCGGCATCGGCTGCCGTCAGCAGGCGGCCGGTGGCGAGAGTCACGGCCGAGAGCGGGCCGACGGATGCTCCGCTCGGGTCGAGGCCGAGAACGCTGAAGTTGTCGACGTCGAAAGAGCTGCCGCCCGCACCGTCTGCGCCCCCGGAGGGACGTGTGCCGCCGGCCTCAGCGCCAGGCTGGCCGGCAGTGCCGGTGCCCTCGGTGCCGCCGGTCGTGCCGGTCTGGGTCTGGTCGGGCAGCTGGCCGTTGAAGGTCATGTTCGTGAGCGAGAGGGTGCCGGTGGCCGCCTGCACGCCGCTCGTCGCTTTCACGGTGTCGAGGTCGGTCGCCGCGAACACGGTCTCGGTGCGGCTCGTGGTGAGGGTCGACTGGGCGAGCGTCGTGGTGCCACCACTGGTCTCGCCAGTTCCCGATCCGAAGCTGAACCGGCCCGGATTCGCACCAGCGGTGGGTGCGGCGGCAGCCTGATGAATGGTGATGTCGGTGCCGACCCCGTACACCGACGAGAGCACAGCCGCCTGCGCATTCTGCACTCCCCCGGAGATAGAGTTGACGAGAATGACGAGGCCGATGGCAAGCGCCATGCCGATCGAGATGATGAGGCTCTGTTTTCGCCGATTGACGAGCTCTCGCCTGAGGTATGTGCCGAACATGTGGCTCCTTCGTAAGTGGTCTGCCACGACACTACGAAGGCGCCCTATCCGGGTTCTATGCCGCCCTTATGAACCCGCTATGCGCGACCGAGCTGCACGAACACTAGCCCGTCCATCACAGACGAGTTGAGGACGCGATGGCATGCCTGGCGGAGATGCTCCACGCGTCCTGGAGACCATGGCGTACCCTGCGAACAGTGAAATCTTCTTTCTCTCTGTGACCCAGAGGCCCTTCAGCGACACCCGTTCGCTCCTCCGACGAGGGGCGGTGGTCTCGTGCGCCTGGAAGGGGAGCTCCCTGCGGAGTTCCCCGTCACCCCGGCCCCCACTCGACGCCACCCCAGAAAGACGATTCACCTTTGAGCATCAACACCTTTTCCGAACCGGGCGCTGATCACCGCTCCGCCCTTCGCGCGAACTGCGCGGACTGCTTCGCTCTCTGCTGCACAGCGTTCGGGTTCCAGACGTCAGCAGACTTCCCGATCGACAAGCCGGCAGGCACGCCCTGCGTGAATCTGGCAGACGACTTCTCCTGCTCCATCCATGAATCGCTGCCTGCACGCGGTTTCCGCGGATGCACCGTCTTCGACTGCTTCGGCGCGGGGCAGCATGTGTCGCAGAACCTGTTCAGCGGAAAGAGCTGGAGGGAACGCCCCGACACGAGTGCCGACATGTTCAGCACATTCGCTGTCGCCCGGCAGCTGCACGAAATGCTCTGGTACCTCGTCGAGGCATCCGAACGGACAACCTCGTCGGAGCTCGCAGCGCCGGTCGCCGGGCTGCGAACCGAGATCCTGGAAATATTGGACGGCGATGCGTCCGAGATTCTCGCATCCAACGCAGAATCGCTCCGCACGAGAGTCCGGCGCGCGTTGATCGACGTGAGCGAGGAAGCGCGTGGCGGCTACGACAGGAGCGCTGACTCTGACACTGACGTGCATCCTTCAGCAGACCTGGCCGGCCGCGACCTCACTGCGCGACGACTGTGCGGAGCCGATCTTCGCGGCGCGTACCTGATCGCGACGGATCTCCGAAACTGCGACCTGGCCGGCGTCGATCTGCTCGGCGCAGATCTCCGCGACGCCCGCCTCGACGGAGCCGACCTCTCGAAAGCACTGTTCCTGACGCAAGCGCAGGTCAACGCAGCTCACGGCGACCTCCACACCACCCTGCCGCCCGCCCTTCATCGACCAGGCCACTGGCTCAACGCGACCTTGCCGCTCAAGCTTCGTGCGAACGGAGGAACTCGCCCTTCTGCAGCCCGGCATCGTCGGAACTGACAGAACCGCGTCCGGGCATCCACTCCTCCCGTTCAGGCCCCCGGCTGGGAAGAGTTTCAGTTTCAAATCTGCACGTTTCCTGTGCCTGCGGTATGCACACAGTCGGGTCAGGGCTAGCGTGGGAGAGGAGTGTGAGGAGGCTCGCAATGCTGTTGTTCTGGTTCGTCATCGGTTTCATCGCACTACTCGTTCTGCTGATGGCGCTTCTCCTGATTCGTCAACACCGGTCGCACGACACGAGCGAGAGCATCGACCGCCGTGACCTTCCCGACGGCGGAGATTCGCTCGGCAAGGAATATCGAGCCGGCGTTCACCGCGGCACTGGCGCAGGGCCGATCGGCTTCTGACGCAGCAGATCCCCTCCCGGCACACCACGCCCGCGTGACGGCCGGCCCCAATGCAGCCTGGCGTTCTAGGTTTCACGGAGGGCTTCGGCCGGGGGGATGGTGTTCGCCCTGTGGCCGGGCAGGATCGAGGCGAGAACGGAGAAGACGACGGCTCCGCCGAGTGTCGCGACCAGGAACCATGGCGAGAGCACGGGTGGGGTGAAGCCCTGGATTCCGAAGGTCGCGTTGGCGCCGACGAACCCGTAGAGCACGCCCAGGATGACGCCGAGAGCCGCGCCGACCACCGCCACGATGACACTCTCGGCCAGGATCATCCGCCTGGCCTGACCAGCGGTGAGGCCGAGGGATCGGAGGACGGCGATCTCACGGCGGCGCTGCAGCACCGACATGCTGAGGTTGCTGCCGAGCCCGATCGCGGCAACGAGAACCGAGAACGACGTGAGAACATCGACGACGATCAGCATCACCGTGACGAACTGGGCGACCTGGTCGACCTGGACCTGGTCTCCGAAATAAGTGCGGAGCTGGGCGAGGTACATGCCGCCGGCCACAGTGAACATGGTGATCAGGGTGACACCGATCAGCACAGAGACGACCGTTCGAGCAGTACGCACGGAGTTCAGACGCAGATTCGCACCGGCGAGGACATATTCGCCGCCGCCTCGCAGCCGTCGGCTGATGGCTTCGATGAGGGGCACGGTGAGTGCGGGTGCACCGACGATCACGCCGACGATCGAGAACACGCCACCGGGGAATGCGACCAGCAACCCGGCCGGTGAGCTCAGACCGGCCAGAACACCGAGCGCCATGAACACAAGCCCGGTCGAGAAGAGCGCGATCCCCCACCCCCGACGCCGACCGACACCAGAAGAGGAGGGCAGGCCACTGGCCGAGCCGCTGTGCATGGCGGCGGCTTGGGAGACCACCGCGACTCGTCTCGCACCGACTGACGCCGACAGCGCGGAGACGACAACGCACACCACGGCTGGCAGGAGAACGATGTGCGCACTCCATGCGAAGCCAAGCCCTGCACCGTACGCCGTGTTCACGACGGCGATCGCAGCCGTGGACAACAGGATGCCCGCGGTGATGCCGATCGCTGCTCCTGCCAGTCCGACGGCCAGTCCATCCAGTCGAGACGCGCGCCGGACCTGCCGCGAGGTCGCGCCCACGAGCCGCAGGAGAGCGATGTCTGTGAGCCGGCCGGCGTAGACCGTGGCGAAGGTTCCGGAGATCACGATTGCGGCGGTGAGAACGGCGATGCCGAGAAACACCGCTCCGACGGAGAACAGTGCGATTCGCACCAGCCCTCCCCCGTCCACCCCGGAACGTTCCAGCACGCCGACGAACACCTCGATCGATTCCAGCAGCAGCACGGCGAACGCGGCCACCACCGCCACCACCGCCACACTGGCCGCATAGCGACCAGCGGATGTTCGGAGTTCACGGAACGCCCAGAGCCTCATCAGGCGGCCTTTCCGAGAACCCGTTGGGCGATCTGCTCCGCCGTTCCCCCAGCCCAGTCATCCACGATCACGCCGTCGTGCATCCGCACGACCCGATCGGCGATACTCGCCGTTCCGGAATCGTGTGTGATCACCACCACGGTCTGGCCGTCTTCGACCGACGCGGTTCTCAAGAGGGCGAGAACCTCCGACCCCGAGGCGCTGTCCAGCGCCCCCGTCGGCTCGTCGGCGAAGATCACCTCGGGGCGAGTGGCCAGCGCCCGCGTGATCGCGACGCGCTGCTGCTGCCCGCCGGAGAGCTCACTCGGCCGATGCTCGAGCCGCTCCACCAAACCGAGACGCTCGACCACAGCATCGATCCACGCCTGCCTTTCGGCGGTGACGCGGCCGCCGGCCAGCAGGAACGGCAACCGGATGTTCTCCGCCGCCGTCAGGGCTGGCAGCAGGTTGAACGACTGGAACACGAACCCCAGCCGCTCACGACGAAGCAGCGTGAGCTCCTCATCGCGCAGACCGGTGAGCTCCTTCTGGCCGAGCCACACCCGACCCGCTGTGGGAGCATCCAACCCAGCGAGCACCTGCAGCAGGGTGGATTTGCCGGAACCCGACTGCCCCATGATGGCCGTGACCTGACCGGCCGCAATGTCGAGGTCGATTCCTCGCAACGCCTGAACCGGCGCCTCACCGCGCCCGAAGGTCTTCGTGATACCGCGGGCAGAGACAGCGACAGCGAGATGCGTTTGGGAGGTCATGCTTCCACGCTAAAGACGCTCAGGAAAGACCGGATCCTGCCCCGGGACGATCTTCCCCGCAGCGTCGATCCGATGGTGTCCCCGGGTACTAGTCTCGACGCCGACTACCCCAGCGGTGAGAGGTGAGCCGCGCCGCGCAGTGAGATTCCGGCCCGGCCTCGTACCGCTAGGCTTCCAGCATGTCTCCCGTACGTGATTGATCAGTGGCCGCGCCCGCTTCGTGGCGCCCTGCCCTGATCCACAATCACTTTCGCGCTGTCGGCGCGCTTCTCTCTGGAGCTTTCTGCTATGTCGTCCTCTCGGACTGCACGTTATCTCGACGTGCTCGCACTCCCCCACGTTCCACTCACCTTCGGCCTCGCGCTCCTCGGCCGGGCGGCCTATGCTCTGGTGCTGCTGCCCCTGCTCTACGCGGTCACCGACGCCACCGGCTCCATCGCCCTCGCGGGCCTGGCGGTCGCAATCTATGGGGCGGCCGCCAGTTTTCTCGCACCCCTTCGCGCCTGGTTCATCGACCGCTTCGGCGCCCGCCCGGTTCTCGCCATCCTCACCAGCATCTTCGGCGGCACCATTCTCGGCCTCGCCATCCTCTCTCTCGCCGGAGCCGACGGCGCCCTGCTGATCGGCCTCGCAGGAGTCGCGGGTGCCGTCGCCCCACCGCTCGGCCCGACGATGCGAGTGGCCTGGGGCTCCCTCGCCCCCACGCCCGAGCTGCTCCGCAAGGGGCTCAGCCTCGACTCGGTCGTCGAGGAACTGCTCTACCTCGCTGGGCCGGCCGCGGCCGGTCTCGCCCTCGCGATCATCGCCCCGGGTGCGGCCCTGGTCGTGCCCGCCGCACTGGTTCTGGTGGGCGGGTTGCTGTTCGTCTGCACCCCGACCGTCGGGGCGATGACATCTCACTCCCCACACGATCCGACACGGAAACAGGCTCGGTCGCTTCTGTTCCAGCCCCGGTTCGTCGGGTTGCTTCTCCCCGTTCTCGTGGCCGGCACCGTCTCCGGCACGATGAGCGTGGCGATCCCGGTGGCGCTCACCGACCACGGCGGATCAGCCGCAGCCGGCGTCGCACTCGGCCTGTTCGCGGGCGGTAGCGCTCTCGGGGGCCTCCTCTACGGCGCCCTCCGAGTGCCGGGCTCGGCAGCGAGACAGCTCGTCGGCCTGGCCTCGCTGCTCCTGGTCACCTCATCACTCGTCGCTCTGACGAACGGATTCCTCGCGGTCAGCATCGTTCTGGCGGCGGCCGGCCTGTTCTTCTCCCCGGTGATGATCGTCGCCTACGTCGCAGCCCACACCGCCGGCGGCGAACACCAGCGGAACGCCGCCACCACCTGGGTCAACACCAGTCACAACATCGGAGGCGCCGCCGGAAGCGCGATCGCCGGGGTGCTCATCCAGTCCGCCGGAACACCCACAGCGATCCTCGCCATCGGGGCCGCCGCCGCTGTTCTCCTCGCAACGTCGGCACTACTGGCCCGAGCAACGCCCCGCTAGCGATCAAGACGTGTCGGTCAGCGATGCTGCTTCTTCCAGGCATCCAGAGCTTCATACTCTTTCGCGACAGCCGCGAAGGGGGCGCTGTGGGCGGCCAGCTCGAAGACCTGCTTTCGGTAGCTGCGGCGCAAGGGCAGGCCGAGCGTCGTCAGCTTCGTCAGCTTCGTCAGGGTGAGGATGGGAGACAGATCCGGGTCGAGGATGCGTGTGCCCGGCAAGGTGAGATCCGTCAGTTCTGACAGTGGAGTCACCCACGAGACGTTCGGGAGGTCGCAATTCCCGTCCGATGCCGGCGAGGCATTCCCGAATCGCAGGGTGCGGAGCGTCTTCACTTCACTCAGCGTCTCGAAGTCGTGAAGTCGGTGCGCCTGAGAAACGGTCAGTCGCGTCAGTTCTGGCAGCGCCGTCAGGGGTGCGAGTCTCAGAAGCCCGGTCGCACCGTTCAGCGTCACGTGGTCCAGTCGCTGCAACCCGGCGAGAGCGGCGATGCTCTCATAGGGTCCCCATTTCACCTCGAGCGACCGGAGCTGGGGCTGGCCCGCCAGAGCGTCCAACAGCTCCTGCGGAACCCGAGAAACGAGCCGCAGGTGGGTGATGCTGGTGCGGGCGGTCTCGAAGAAGTTCACCCACTCCCCGAGAATGCGCTGTCGATCCCTCGCCGTGACAGCGCGCGGGGGGTCGAGCTGAGTGGCGGCGACGCTCACCGAGGACTGGTTGTCGTACTGATCGACGTGCCACAGGGCCGTCTGCGGCCGGGCGTGCTCATCCATCGGCCGTTCCTCCCCCACCGTCGCTCCCTCCACTGCCCTCGAGTCTGACACCATCGGCCTCGTGCGGGGGTGCCGAATGCCCGAGCTACCCGTGCACCTGCGCCGCCGCCACGAACAGCACCGCCGGTCCACCGAAGAGCACGAGAACACCGAGGGCCTGCGTGATCCGCCGCCACACCGTTGCCCGGCTCTGGATGCGGCGGGCCTGCTCGCCCGCGCCGCCCGCCCTGCCCGCACCGCCCGCGGGGCCCGCACCCGTGTACCGGGAAGACGACTGCGAGACCTTCCGCCCGACCGTGTTCATAACGTCGGCGACCGCCTGCCACCAATCGGGGTCGACGAGCACGTCGAAGTGACCGCGCGTATACAGGTAAAGCCGATCATCCACGATCTCGACATCGAACCAGGACGCATTGTCGATCAGCAGCGCCATCACGTCGGGCGTCAGAACGTAGAGCGCTTCCTGCTGCACTCCCTCCCGTGCGTAGGTGTCGAAATACCTGTCGAAGTCGCCTTCGAGCAGCACGCGTTCGTCGCTGGCAAGGGAGAACGGCATGCCCGCCCCGCTGCGCTTCGAATGCAGCCAGATGTTCGGCATCGACCGCGGAAGCGGGATCTCGGCGAACACCCAGTCCTGGGTTCTGGCGCGTTCGGAGAAGCGGTAGTACTGCACATGACCGACACGCAACTGGGGACGCTCCGACACGAGGAGCGGGGCGACCACAACCGCCCTGCCTCCGGGCGGGGCGAACATCGTGCCGCGGAAACCCGGCACCGAATTCCCCGCGGCCCGCACGCCCGCGACCGACGCCGCCCATTCGAGCTTCACGCGCATCCGATTGTCGCGTGCGAACCGGCGCAGCAGGAACAGCCCCGTGAGCTGGTCGTCGAGGCGACGATACGGCAGGAGATCGACGATGGGTGCGACAACGAGTGCGACGCCGGCGAACAGCATCAACAGCACGATGAAGCGCGAACCGGATGTCGGCAGCAACGCATCGGCGTGGAACACCCGCAGCCCCAGCAACAGCAGCGTGTTGAGGGCGAGACCGACCACGAGGGTGGCGAGGGCGAGGAACGCGATGCTGGTCCGGAGGCGTTTGAGCCAGAGGGTCGGGTTGTCGGCGGTCCAGAACTGCTCGATCTCCCTCCGCGGCGGCAGACGCTCGAGGGCCGTCATCTCGAAGACCGTGAGCTCGGGGGCCGCTGACATCCACCCAGCCTAGAGAGAGCCTGTGCGAGCGCGGTACCGTGGTCGAGGGGAGGTAGATGATGTTTCTGGATGACTCGGCGCAGGTGTACGCGTTTCTCGGCGGCTTGGTCGCTCTGGCTGCTCTGACGTGCGCGGTCGGAATCGCGATCGTGCGTCGCCGCTGATGGCCGCGCGCGCCGGGATCTCGGCTCTCGAGGCCTGACTGGTATCGAATTTCGTGCTTTTGGTATCGAATGTCGATATGGTCTGCGTATGCACCCCACGAGACCGCCATCAGCCAGACAGACCAGCATCGTGCTTCTCACCGCTGTCGCGGCAACTCTGACCGGCTGCACGGCGGAGTACCACGGGTACGACAGCGGAATCGACGACGTGCTGTGGCGTCAGATCGCCTCGTTCGAAGACCCGCTCTCCGCGGGAATCTACGACCCTCTGGACGAGACGATCGGCATCGCCCACACTCTGGTTCCCGACGAGTATCCGGCGCCGGTCGACGACCCTGCCACCTACCTCGCCGGCATCCCGGCACCACGGTGGAACGGGTCGCCGGATGCGCTCCCCCAGCTCGAGCTCCGCGACGGGGGCGCGATCCTCTACGACGTCGCCTCGGTGAGCCGCACCGCGTCGTTCTCGATCTTCATCGCATCCGGCCCGCGCGCGCTTCCAGCCACAACGAACAGTCATATCTCTCACGGACCCAGCGAGGTCTACACCTGCTACCAGATCGACGTCGACTTCGACTCCGAACTGCCGCCCACTGCAGACCGCACCGTCTTGCCGGCGTGCCCGCCCGCACTCGTCGGCCAACTCGCCCGCGACGCCGCCTTCGCCAGCGCAGAAGTCTTCGACGGATGAGCGCGCAGCCGAGGAGACAGACAGCGGCACAGCCGTGAACCTGATGCTCTCCGTCGTGGACCGTTTCGGCGTCGTGGTCCTCGTGACGCTGCTCGCGGGCATCCCGCTCGGCGCAGCCCTCGCCTACGGACTGGGCCGGCATCGCGCGCGCAGCGGGTGGCCCGTCTGGTGGGCGAAGCGTTCGGCGATCGTGGAGGTCGGCATCGTGCTCGGAACCGCACCGTGGGTCTGGATGATCATGACCCCCACCGACGGACGGAGCGGGGTTCAGCTCACGCCGTTCCAGGACCTGGCTGGCGTTCTGAGCGACAGGGACGCCGTCGTGCAACTCGGTGGAAACCTCCTCGTCTTCGCAGCGCTCGGCGCCCTCCTCCCCGTGCGTTTCCGTCTCGGCCCTCCGCCAGTGGTCGTGCTCGTCGTCGCGCTCGTCGCCGCGTCGCTGTCTGCCACCCTCGAAGCCCTGCAACTCCTCCTGAGCCTCGGCCGCATCACCTCTGTCGACGACGTCATCGTCAACGCTTCTGGCGCCGCGCTGGCGTCACTCGTGTCGATCAGGTGGTGGCGAAGGCCGACGGCGTGAGGGTCGGCGGCGACCGGGTCCAGTAGCGTGGCAGCGTGAACTCCGTCGAGCAGTACCTCCGCGCGTACGATGACCAGCTGCGCACCGATGCCGAAACGCCCAGCGCTGTCAGCGTGACGAGGCTCGGGCCAGTGCGCCTGGTCACGTTCGCCGGCGGCCGCGGCTTCATCACCTATCGCGACCTCGGTGACGCTGACGCCGGTGAGATCGCCGAGCTGGTGGCGAACGGTCTGGAACACTTTCGCGCCGACCCGGCGATCACCCGCGTCGAGTGGAAGACCCGGGGGCACGACCGCGCCCCGGGACTGCACGAGGCCCTCATCGCCAACGGGTTCGTGGCGGGCGAACCCGAATCCATCATGATCGGCCCCCTCGAAGCGCTGTGCGAAGACGTCCCTGTGCCGGCCGGTGTCACGGTCCGGCGTGTGACGACGGAGCCCGAGGTGCGGGCGATGAGTGCGATGGTGGACGAAGCTTTCGGCGACAGCGTCGACACCCGGATCGCCGATGCCCTCCTCGCGCGCCTGGGTCGCGGCGACGGAATGGAACTCTGGGTGGCGGAGGCCGACGGCGTGATGGTCTGCGGCGGCCGCCTCGAACCGGTACCGGGCACAGATTTCGTCGGCATCTGGGGTGGTGCGACGCTCGAGGCTCACCGCGGTCGGGGAATCTACCGCGCGCTGACGGCCGCGCGAGCCCGGTCGGCGCTCGACCAGGGCAAGAGATTCGTGCACAGCGACTCGACCGAAGACTCCCGGCCCATCCTCGAGCGATCCGGGCTCGTCAAAGTCTCGACGACCACGCCGTACACGGTGCTGCTGGATGCCGCTGGCTAGTCTCGGGGTGTGGAAACTCTCGTACGCTCACGCCTGCCACCTCGGGCCCGCATCGTGCAGGCGATCTGGATCATCGGATACTCGGTCGGCACCATCACGCACACTCTGGATCTGGTACTGGGCGGCATCGACGTCTACTCGTCCTTCCCCGTTCCACTCCGCCTGTTCTGGGTGCTGCTGACCGTTCTGGATCCGCTTGTCGTCGCTCTCATCCTGCTCAGAAAGCGTGCCGGCGTCATGCTCGGTGTGGGCGTCATCGTGCTCGATGTCGGAATCAACGCCACCGTCTACGCCACGATCGGCGGTCTCTCGCTCTTCGGCCTTCAATGCCAAACCGTGTTCGGAATCCTGATCCTCACCACGGCCCGACCCCTGTCGCGCTGGTTCAGCGCCTTGAGGGGCAGGTGAGCTCTCGTTAGAGTTGCCCGTCGACGCAAAGCCTCGGCTCAGCGCAGGCCGCGCACGAACTCCCGCACGTCGGCGATGAGCGTCGCGGGCTCCTCGAGCGCGGCGAAGTGCCCGCCGCGGCCCTCGATGTCCGTCCACCGCACGATGTGGTGGTCGTGCTCGACGAAGCGGCGTATCCCGACGTCGTGCGCGAAACAGATCACAGCGGTCGGCACGCCCGAGTTGGCCGGCTTGTCGCCCCACTGCGTGTTCTGCGCGTAACCGACGTACGCCGCCGAACCGGCCGACGCCGTGAACCAGTACAGCGAGGCGTTCGCCAACAGGAAGTCGAGTCCGACGACGTCTTCGGCGGAGGCGTCGAGCGGATACGTCCACGCACGGAACTTGTCGAGCATCCACGCAAGCTGGCCGACGGGAGAGTCGCTGAGCACTTCGCCGACGAGACCGGGCCGCGTGCTCTGGATGGCGATGTAGCCGAACTCGTTCTGCATGAACTCGCCGACTCGTCGCAGCCGATCGCGCTCGAGGTCGGTCAGCGATGCGGCGGTCTCCTCGTCGACCTCGGGCGTGAACCCGAGCGTCCCGTTCACGTGAACGCCGATGACTCGGTCAGGGGCGACGCGTGCGACCTCGGGCGCCACTGCTGCCCCGATGTCACCGCCGTGGGTGGCGAAGCGGTCGTAGCCGAGCCGGCTCAGGATCTCCACGAACGCCTCGGCGATGCGCCGTGTGGTCCACCCGCCCGTGACCAGCGGCGTGGAGAAGCCGAAGCCGGGAAGGGAGGGGATGACGACGTCGAATGCGTCCGCCGCATCCCCGCCGTGCGCGGCCGGGTCGGTCAGGGGGCCGATGAGTCCGAGGAATTCCAGGAACGATCCGGGCCAGCCGTGCGTGAGCAGCAGGGGAACCGCTCCGGGGACGTTCGAGCGCACATGCACGAAGTGGATGACCTGGCCGTCGATCTCCGTCGTGAACTGGGGGATCTCGTTGAGGCGGTCTTGATGGGTGCTCCAGTCGAATCTCTCCCACTTCGCCACAAGATCGTGCAGGTAGTGGAGGGGCACACCGGTGTCCCAGTCGTCGCCGGGAAGAGGCTTCGGCAGACGCGCATCCTGCAGGCGATGCCGGAGGTCTTCGAGTTCGTTCGGCGAGACTGCGGCGCGGAAGGGACGGATGCTGGGTGATTCGCTCATGACCCCAGTCTGCGGCGAATTGCGGCCATAATACGGCCGCAATATCGACTCGGTGGCCGGGGTCGGCGGAGGCTACCGACTGGGGGTGGGCGCCGCCATCCCACCGCTCGTGCTCTCCGCAGACGAAGCTGTCGCCATCGCGGTGGGCCTGCGAGCGGCGGCGGGTACGACGGTGACGGGAATCGAGGATGCAGCGGCCAGGGCCCTCGTGAAGCTCGAACAGTCGCTGTCGCCGCAGACGCGCGAGCACATCTCGGCGGTCGAACAGGCCATCGTTCCGCTCGGCACGACGGGCAACGTCGACCTCGACACTCTGGTCGCTGTCGCCCGCTCGATCCGCGAGTCCCGGGCACTGCAGATCGACTATCGCCGCCACGACGGCACGGAACTGCGACGCAGTATCGAGGCGCACCGCATCGTGCACACCGGCACCCGCTGGTACGTGGTCGCGTGGGATCCGGATCACGGTGGCTGGCGAACGCTGCGTCTCGACCGGCTCCACCCTCATCTCCCGCTGGCCGGATCGTTCGTTCCGCGGGACATCCCGGATGACGCCGTGCGCACGTTCACGACCCGCAGCATCACCTCCGCCCCGTACCGCCACCGATACCGGGTGCGGATGCACGCGCCCGCCGCCGAGGTGACGACGCACTTCGGCCCGACGGTCGCCGACGTCACATCCATCGACGAGGATTCATGCGAGCTCACAGCCGGCAGCAACTCCCCCGAGGAGTTCGCCCTCTATGTAGGGATGACGGGAATCGACTTCGACGTGCTGGAGGGCGACGACCTGCGACGCTCGCTCGCCTCGCTCGGCGCGCGCCTCGGTCGCGCCTCACAGACCTGACCCTGCAGGGCCGCCCGAACCACCGAGTACGGGTCGAAGGGATGCCACGAGGGCCGTGACGCGTTGGGCTCAGCGCCGAACCAGTCGTCCTGACTCCGACCGTACCTGCCAGGTCGGCCTGGCTGAGCCCCTCAGACGCGGCCAGCTGGGCGAGCACGCCGAACTCCACCGGGCTGAGACCCAAGAGGTCCGACTCACGGTGTTGTGGCAATCACCGGCGTTACTGGAGACGTGCGAGGCAAGACGCTGCAGGCTCTGATCTAACGCCATGCGGGTGGGCCAACTCGGCCGACGACGGTATCGATCGTCGTTTCGCTTACGACCCAGAGACGATGGACTCGCTCGAGTCACCGATGCCGCCGAAGAGATCCAGACGGCGGTCGTATTCGTCTCGCTTCCATCGCGAGCTCAACCGGTTCGCGCTCACTGCCCGGGCGACGTTCCGTACTTTCTCTGCTGACCGCCTCATGGTTCTCGCCTCGTGTTGGCCCACGTGCTGATGGCCGTCTGTCTTCGTCATGTCAGTTCCCTTAACAGCTGCACTCCGTCAAAGGAACGGAAAGCATATTTCTGTAGTCTGACAAGAAGCGTGGGTCTGTGGCAGCCCCAAAAGAAGGGGCGGTTCGCTGGGTGACAAAAGGCGCCCGGCGTGCAAAGGGGTTGGGTTGATGCTGCATCGGCCGTGCCGACCATGACGATCGTCGACGTCGGGGCTTGGGGCTCATCACACGTCCTCGCTTGCCGAGGCGCGCCACTTCTTAGACGGATGGGCTCGACGAGACACGCGAAACGGCCCGGTCGTATCGACTCAGGCCGTTCGGGACGCATACGGCGCCGGTCAGGGGCGCAGCAGGATCTTGCCGGCGCGACCCGGAGTGAAGTTCGCCGCCGCGGCCTCGCGCGCCTCGTCGAACGAGTAGGTGGCCTCGACGGGGAGGGTGATCGTCGAGTCCTGGATACGCTGCACCAGCTCCGAGAGCAGCGCACCGCGCTGGGCGGCCGGCATCTTCGCGCTCACCGTGCTGCCCCAGAAGCCTTTGACGGTGGCCTGCTTGAAGATCACGTCGCCGGAGCTTATCTCCATCACGGGCGACTGCATCGCACCGAAGACGACGAGCGTGCCGTTCTCGCTGAGCAGCGACAGCACCTCGCCGCTCGCCGGGCCTCCGACCGAGTCGACGCCGGCGAGGATGGGGGCGTCGCCCACGATCGCCTTCACGCGATCGCGCCAGTCGGCCGAATCGGTCGCGACGACGTTGCCGATGCCCTGGGCGCTCAGCTCGTCGACGCCCGCGGCACGGCGCACGAGTCCGATCACGTTGATACCGCGAGCGGCTCCGAGCTGGGCGACGAGACGGCCGACGGCACCGTTGGCGGCATTCTGCACGAGCCAGTCACCCTCGGCGAGGTCGAGGGACTCGAGCAGGCTGATGGCACTGAACGGCATGGAGACGAGCTGCGCGGCGACCTCGTCGGAGATGTCGTCTGAGACGGGCAGGAGGGCCTTGGCCTTGGCGACGAAGTACTCGGCCCAGACGCCGAAGGTGCCGCCGGTTGCGACGCGCTGGCCGATCTGGATGCCGGTGACGCCCTCGCCGAGCGCGTCGATCACGCCGACGGCCTCGGTGCCGGTGCGGGCCGGGAGCTCGGGCTTGAAGCCGTAGGTGCCGCGGATCGTCCACAGGTCGTGGTTGTGAATCGGTGACAGGAGAGTGCGCACGCGCACCTCCCCGGGCCCGGGCTCGGGCGTCGGAACCTCTTCGACAGTGAGGATCTCGGAGGGCTCTCCGAAGGTGGGGTGCATGACGGCGCGCATGGCGGTCTCGACTTTCTCTGGTGTTCGTGCAGCGGATGGGACGGTGAAGGAGATGGGCAGTGATCGAGGCCCGAGCGGCCCAGACAGCCCGGGCGGCCCGAGCGACTCAGACGACGAGCGAGATCACGGTCGCGACGACCGCGATCAGCGGGAAGGCGCCCTGGGTGATCGCGGCCCGGCGCTTTCCGGGGGTCGAGACGAAGAGAACGAGGGCGGCGGCGAGCATCGAGCCTGTGCCGACCAGCATCAGCGCCTCACCGATCCCCGACGACGATGTCAGGGCGAACACGATGCCGATCACGGTGGTCACTGCGAGGAACAGGTTGTAGAACCCCTGGTTCAGAGCGAGCGGCGCCGTCACCTCGACGTCGGCATCCGTCGCCGGGCCGAAGGTCGCTCGGGCTCGAGGGCCGCGCCAGGCGAGCGACTCCATGTAGAAGATGTAGACGTGCAGGGCTGCGGCGAGGGCCGCGCCCACGATGGACACGATGAGCATGACGACCTCCGTATTGTGAACTGACCATTTCACTATAGACCCGATCGGTGGCATACTGAAACAGTCAGTTCAGAAAACCCGGCAGGAGTCGAGCATGGGACGCATCCGTACCTTCACCGAGGTGGAAGTCGCCCGCACGGCCCGGCAGGTCTTCTGGGACCGCGGTTACGAAGACACCGCCCTGCCCGACCTCGAGCGGGCCACCGGCCTGAACCGGTCGAGCATCTACCATTCGTTCGGCAGCAAGCGCGGCCTGTTCGACGCAGCCGTCGAGAACTACCTCGACGAGGTCATCCGCCCGCGCCTCGCTCCCCTGCGCGGCGACACCGTCGAATCCGCCGCGCTCGAGACGTACCTCCTCGGGCTCCATGCCGCCATGACCGAAGGGCACACCGCCCTGGCCGCCAACGGATGCCTCCTGCTCAATGCGACCGGCTCCCCCCTCGGCCGCGACGCATCCCTGCAGACGGTGGTCGCTGCCTACTGCGACGACCTCCGCACCGCCATCACGGCCGGGGTCGCTGCCCGTCGCGCCGACCTCGACGAGGCAGAGCAGAAGAGTCTGGCGGTCACATGCACCGGTCTCGTCTTCGCCGCCATGGCCATCGTGCGGGTGAATGCCGCTGCCGCCGGCGACCTCATCGAGGCGGCGCTGGCGCAGGTGCGCCGCTAGTCCCACGCCCACACATCACCAACACAGCCAACACAGCCAACGCATCGCGCACGAACCGGAGGGCGCCTACTGGGGCTGCATCGCTCCGGCGAGGAACGAGGCGAACGCATCTGCCCCGAAGTGGTCTGCGGCGGTGACGGTCACGACGGTGTCGCCGACGAAGATCAGGAGTTGTCCGTTGGCGCCGTGCAGCCTCCAGGCGGGGCCCGGCCCCGCCCATCCCGCGAGCGCATAACGGTCGTACCCGGGGTTCTCACCGGCGACGACCCAGTCGGAGTGCATCGCATCGATCAGCCCGGCAGACACCAGCCGGCGCCCCTGCCACACCCCGCGGTCGCGGATGAGACGCCCCAGACGGGCGAGCTCCCCCGTTGTCAGCGCCAGGCCGTCGCCGGCGACGACGAACCCGTTCGGGCAGCGATCCCAGACGACACCGACGATGCCGAGGGGCTGAAAGAGACGCTGCTCGAGATACTCGGCCACATCGCCGACAACAGCGTGGAGTGCCCGCATCGCCGTGTACGTACTCGCGGTGGAGTACTGGAAGACCCGCCCCCGCGACGCGCGGCCGAGGAATTCGCGGGCCAGGTCGGGCCAGTCGGTCATCATCGTCTGCGACCAGGGGAAGTCGATTCCGCTCGTCATCGTCAAGAGGTGCCGCACCGTGACCTCGGCGACACCCGCTCCCAGCGCCGCCTCCCCCAGGTAGGCCGAC
The DNA here is from genome assembly GCF_002931235.1 of Subtercola sp. Z020. Taxonomy (GTDB): domain Bacteria; phylum Actinomycetota; class Actinomycetes; order Actinomycetales; family Microbacteriaceae; genus Subtercola. Next base: position 25,344 of record NZ_PSTT01000097.1, read on the forward strand.
ACCGGCTCGTCGAGGTCGAAGACTCCCTCGTCAGCGGCGATGCCGGCCGCCAGCACGCACACCCCCTTCGCCACAGAGTGGATGTTCTCCCGCACCTCGGGCGTCCACCGGTGTTCGGCGGCATCCGCTCCGGCCAGGATGTGGATGCCGTGGGCGTCGAAGTCGTGCTCCCCCACCCACCGCACGGCCTGGTCGCGCAGGGTCTCGGCTCGGGTCACCCACCCATTCTGCCCTCGAAGCGAGACCTCCCGCCCGCGCTGCAGGACCCACGCCGCCCGACGCGTCAGGCGGCATCCCGCCCCTCGACCGGCCGACTCGCCTCGATCGCTGCGTCGCGCACACGGTCGTCGTGAAGTCGCCAGCCCGCCAGCACATAGCTGAGACCACGGTGATGCAGAGTCGTGAAGGCCAGAACGACCGAGACGAGCACGACGAGCGAGAGAAGCGTCGAGGCGACGGCGTTCTCGCTGATACCGACGACGGTGTATCCGCCGATCCCCGACGCCCACCTGATGAGACGGCCCGGCAACCTGGTCGGCGGCACAGGCGCCAGGCGCACCACGGTCTCTCCGATCGTTCGCCCCGTCCGCAGAATCCAGACCAGCTCCACCGCGGCCATGAGCAGAGGGCCGGCCACCGCCCGGAAGAACGAATCGACGGGCGTGACATCGGTCGCCCTGTCGAGGGTGACGACGGCGTAGACGAAGGAGACCGCGGCCGCACCGAGGCTGACGATCATCCAGTCGCAGAGCATTCCGAGCAGCCGGCGCAGCGCCGTGACGGGCCTCGGAGTGCCCGGCGCCGCGAGGGTCTGGCCCGGGATGACGCCGAGGAGCGGCGCAAGGAAGGCGCCGAGCAGAGACCCTGTGCTGTTGGCGATCAGATCGTCGACGTCGAAGAGCCGGTAGGCGCACGGGTAGAGGAACCAGTCGCCGGTGATCTGCGTCGTCTCGATGAGCAACGAGACCCCGAAACCGATCAGAGCCGTGACCAGAACGGTGCGTTTCGTGAAATACCGGACGATCATGCCCAGAGGAACGAATAATGCGACGTTGAAGACCACCTGCAGCAGGGCGGGATTCCGCAGGAACGCGTTGACTCCGCCGCCCTGGCCTGCTGCCTCCGTGAGGATGTCGTTGACGAACTGCCCGGGCACCAACTGCACGCCCGCCTGGTACACAGAGCAGAAATCCCCGTTGTTCTCCGGCAGGGGCAGCAGGGTGTACGTCACCACAGCGACGAGGTAGATCAGCACCAGGAAGTGCAGGAACACCACCCCGACGGTCAATCCGCCACGGCGCCGGTACTGGATCGCCACGAAAGGCACGACCAGCATGAGCGCGAGCAGAACGCCGAACACCGCGGCCGCAAAGGCCGGGAAAAGAGTTGTCGACACGCTGTCCTCCAAGCGTCCGTACGGTCACGTCGACCGTGCAGGCTGGCTGGGTCTTCGCGCTCCTCCTATCTTCCCTCGGATGCAGTCGACGCCGGTGGCCGCCCCACCGCGCCGCGGGCCACCGCCGACGGAGTTCTACGCTCTGTAGACTGAGGGGGGTTACAGGGCGAGGGATGCGGCATGGGCGAGAGAGCGGCACGTGCGCTCCGCGGTGTGCTCGCGGCCGGCTTCGCCGTCTTCGTCGCGGCGTTCTCCCATGTGGCGGTCGGCGGCACGGCGCCCGGGGTGGTGGGGCTGGCCCTCGGTTTCGCGTTCGCGGTTCTCGTCTGCGTCGGCCTGGCCGGGCGTTCGTTGTCGGTGCCCCGGCTGAGTGTGGCCGTCGGAGTGTCACAGCTCGTCTTCCACTGCATCTTCAGCCTGGGCGCGCCGAGCGACGTCACGGCGCTGTCGGCGGGGCATCACGGTAGCGTGGTCACCTTCGCGACCGCATCCGGAACGGGCGCCGCGGTGACGCAGGGCTGCGACTGGATGTGGGCAGCCCACGCCATCGCCGCCGTTCTCACCGTGCTTGCGCTGGCCAAGGGCGAACGCGGAATCCGCGCCCTTCTCGCGGCGGCCCACCTGCGTCTGCGCCGGCTGGTTGCGGCGCCGTTCGATGAGCCGTCGACTCCGGATGCCGCTATGCAGAACCGTGCCTGGCTCGAGCCGGCCGGGGTACACGATCTGGTGCTGTACCTGGGGTCGATGCGGCATCGAGGGCCGCCGGGCCGCCGCATCACCACCGTCTGAGACCGGCCCCACCCCGCGGGCCGCACACGTATTCTCGCGCGCTCGCGCCTTTTCATTTCTTTCGACCCCTGCTGGGAAGAAGTAGCACTGTGACCTCGAACACGACAGACACCACCCCTGAGACCGCGGAGACCCCTGAGACCAGGGAACCGAAGCTGATCACCTTCGCCCTCCCGAAGATCGGCTGGGTTGAGACCGTTCTTCTCCTGAGCATCCCCGGCGCCGTCGCCGTGGCCCTCGGCGGCATGATCTTCAGCGGCGCCTTCTCGAACTACACGCTCATCGACCCGGGCCTCCTCGTCACCCGGGGCCTCCCGGTCGCCCGGGTCATCCACGACGCCGCGGCCGCCGTGACCGTCGGCCTCCTCCTCCTCGCCACGTTCGTGCTTCCCGGTCAGAACACCGTGCCGGGCGTTGCGTCGTACACGCAGTGGACCGCCGCGCGGTGGGCCGCTCGCGCCGCGGCCGTCTGGGCTGCAGCGGGCATCGCGGTGCTCCTCTTCACCGCGGCGACGACGATCGGGGTTCCCCTCACCGATGAACGCTTCGGCAAGCAGTTCCTGTTCTTCGCCACCAGCATCGAGCTCGGCCAGTCCCTTCTCGTCTCCGTTGCGGGCGTACTCCTCGCGTTCGTGACGCTGCTGCTCAGCAAGCGGGTGTCGGTGATCGCGTTTGCGACCGCGGTGGGCGTTCTGGCGCTGCTGCCCCTGGCCCTCTCCGGGCACGCCGCCGGGTCTGATGAGCATGCGAATGCCGTCGACTCCCTGGCCATCCACCTCGTCGGCGTGACGGCCTGGGTCGGTGGCCTCATCGGCCTCATCCTGCTCCGCAAACGCCTCGGCACCTCCCTGCCCGCAGCGGTCGGCCGATACTCGACGATGGCCGTCTGGGCTTTCGCGGCCGTCGCCTTCTCGGGCATCATCAACGCCTCGCTCCGCATCTCCTCCCCCGCCGACCTGCTGCAGCCCTACGGACTGCTGATCGTGATCAAGGCGGCCATCCTGATCCTGCTCGGCCTCGCCGGGGTGTGGCAGCGGCAGCTGGTGATTCCGAAGCTCATCCGCGATCCCGGCAACCACAGGCACTTCGTGCGCCTCGCCGTCACCGAGGTGCTCTTCATGGCTGTCGCGATCGGCGTGTCGGTGGCTCTGTCGAAGAGCGCGCCCCCGGTCTCCCAGGGGTCGGTCGCCGGAGTCGACATCCAGCTCTCCCTGCTCGGGTTCCCGTTCCCACCCCCGGCGACCCTGCTGACGATGCTGACCCAGGTGCACGTCGACTGGGCGTTCGCGGGCGCCGCGGCTGTTCTCGCCGGCGTCTACATCGCCGGCGTGCTGCGGCTGCGGCGGCGCGGCGACAGCTGGCCGGTCGGCCGGACCGTCTCGTGGGTGCTCGGCTGCGTGCTGCTCGTCTACGTCACCAGCGGCGGGCCGGGGGTCTACGGGCAGGTCAGCTTCAGCACCCACATGATCCAGCACATGGGCCTGATGATGTTCGTGCCACCCCTCCTCGTACTCGGCGCCCCCATCCTGCTCGCCCTCCGCACCCTCCCCAAGAGGCACGACCACTCCCGCGGCCTCCGGGAATGGATCCTCATCGTCGTGCACTCCCGCTACATGAAGGTCATCTCCCACCCCATCGTCGCCGCGATCCTCTTCGCCGGCAGCCTGGTCGTGTTCTACTACTCCGACTGGTTCGAGTTCTCCCTCGACACCCACCAGGGGCACGTGCTCATGTGCCTGCACTTCCTGGCGACCGGTTACCTGTTCTTCTGGGTGATCATCGGTGTCGACCCCGGGCCGGCACGGCCCTCCTACCCCCTCCGCCTCATCCTGCTGCTCGCCACCCTCGCGTTCCACGCGTTCTTCGGCCTCGCGATCATGTCTTCTGACACCATCTTCGCGATCGACTGGTGGCACTCCCTCGGCTACACCGACGACACCGCACTCCTGAACGACCAACACGTCGGGGGCGGCATTGCCTGGGGCGCCGGCGAACTCCCCGTGCTCTTCGTCACCCTTGCCGTCGTGCGCCAGTGGGTCACTTCAGAGGAACGGGAAGCCAAGCGCTACGACCGCAACGCCGAGCGCACCGGCGACGCGGAGCTCGCCGAATACAACAACCGCCTCGCCGACATCGCGCGGCGGGACGGCTCGCGGTGACAGTCGCCCGGACGGCACGCGCTGACGGCCGGGGCGGCTCGCGCTAACTGTCGCCGGGGCGGCGCGCGCCGACGGTCGGCGGGGCGGCGCGCGGCCGGGTGTGGCCGCCGAACACCTTCAGGCCGATGACCGCCCCGACGATGCCGAGCAGAAAGACGACCTTCAGCACCGAGACGGTCTCCACGCCCGTGAGCATGGCGAAGCCGACCGTCAGTGCGGCGCCCACCCCCGTCCACACCGCGTAGGCCGTTCCGAGAGGGATGTGTCGCACCGCCCATCCGAGCCCGAGCATGCTGCCCACCAGGCCGACGCCGAAGACAGCCGTCGGCGCCGGCTCCGTCAGGCCAGCCGACTGGCCGAGGGCAGTGGCCCACACCGCTTCGAGAACAGCGGAGAGCAGGAGCACGATCCACGGCATCAGCTCACCACCTTCAACCCCACGACACAGCCGACGAGAACGACCAGCAGCACGATCCGCGCCACCGAGAGGCGCTCTTTCCCGGTCACGACGCCCCACACCACCGTCAAGGTGGCCCCGACGCCCACCCAGACCGCATACGCCGTACCCGTCGGAAGCTCCGTCATCGCATAGGCGAGACCCGCCATGCTCGCGGTCAACGCGACGAAGAACAGCACGACAGGTCGCCACCGACGGAACCCCTGTGACGCTGACAGGGCTGCCGCCCACACCGCCTCGAGCACGCCCGCTCCGACCAGAATCGCCCACATCATGACTGCCTCCTCGGCGAGTCAGTCTTGTCGTGGTGCGGGTACTGCTCCCTCGTCCGCAGGTCACCTGGCGTCAGGCCCACCTCAACGATACCCCGCCCCCGCCCGCCCGGGCGGCCGAGCGTTGCGGCTTGCGCATCCGCAGAGCCTGCGAAAGACTTAACTGCATGGAAAGTGACTTCGACGCCTTCGGGCACCGCTCTGGTGACACTCCACACGGCGACGGCCACGGTGACACGACTCGCCGAAACGACGAAGCCGCCGCTCGCGAAGCCCTGTCGGCACTGGATTCTGATCGCCGGATGCTGGCCGACCGCATCCGCACCCCCGCCTGGTACTACCCCCTGCTGGCCGTCGCGACAGCGTTCATCATCGGGTCGCCCGGAGCGGGGATGCCCGGCCAGCCCGTGCTCGTGGCCTTCGGATGCCTCGGAATCGTGTTCCTCTCGCTGGCCTACCAGCGCATCACCGGCCTCACCGTCACCCGCACCGCGGGCCCCCGGAGCCTCGCAATCGCCGTCGTGCTCGGCATCGTCATCGTGCTGCTGCTCGGCGTCTCATTCGCCCTGGCCGCGACCGGGCATGCCGCGTGGGTGTGGGTGACAGCGATCGCAGCCTTCGCCGCGATGTGGGCGGGCGGCAGCCTCTACGACCGGGCGTACAGCCGCGAGCTGCGCCGTGGCCGCTGACGACGGGTTCGACGAGCAGATCCACGCGCGCACCCGGCTGCGGGTGTGCGGGATGCTGCGGCCCGTCGATTCGGCCGAGTTCTCCGTACTGCGCTCGTCGCTCGAGATCTCGGAGGCCAACCTCTCGAAGACGGTCCGCAGCCTCGCCGAGATCGGATACCTGCGGGTCACCAAAGCATCGTCGTCGAGCCGCGGCGACCAGCGCCACACCACCACGGTCGCGCTCACGGCCGAGGGCCGCCGGGCCTTCGACGGGCACGTGGCCGCCCTCCGTCGCATCGCCGACGGTCTCGGCGGGTGAGGCGCGTCGCACGTCGCACGTCGAACGTCGCGCGTCGCGCGTCGCGCTGAGTCGCTGGCCTGCCCACGACCTGAGACGATGCAGGTATGGCTTCTCCCCCTCTACAGGCGCGCATCGCCGCCGGCCGCCGGCACTCCGTCGGGGTCACTGGGCTCGGCGCCGTGCTCACGGCCGGCCGGCCGAGCGCGGAGGAGCTGCGCGTCGCGGCGTGGGCCGACATCATGGCAGTGGCCGCGGGCAACGTCCATACGGCTTCCAACACGGGACGATCGCACACGGTCGGGCTGCGCCGGGACGGCACTGTGCTCGCGACCGGCTGGAACTCTGAGGGTCAGTGCGACGTCGACGGATGGACCGACATCGTGAGCGTCGCCGCCGGCTGGCGCCGCACGATCGGCGTGCGGAAGGATGGCACAGCCCTCGCAGCCGGTCGCCGCAACGAGGGCGCGTGCGACGTGGAGGGGTGGAGCGAGCTGGTCGCTGCCTCTGCGGGAGACTGGCACTCCGTCGGGCTCCGGGCGGACGGCACGGCCGTCACCGCCGGAAACAACCAGCGCGGGCAGTGCTCGGTGGCTGAGTGGCGGGGCCTCCGCGCAGTGTCCGCGGGATACCTCTGCACGATCGGCCTCACGCAGACCGGGCGGGTGCTCGCCACCGGGCACCTCACGGGCATGACGGAGGCGACGGGCACCTGGCGTGACGTGACGGCGATCTCTGCGGGCAGTTCTCACGCGGTTGCCGTGCGGGAAGACGGGCGGGTCGTCGCGGCGGGAGACAACAGCCGGGGGCAGTGCGACGTCGACCGCTGGCGCGATGTCGTGGCGGTCGCTGCCGGTTCGGCCCACACCATCGGCCTCCGGTCAGACGGCACCGTGCTCGCGACCGGCAACGACGACGACGCCCAGTGCCGGGTCGCGGGCTGGCACCTGGGCTGCGCCCGCTGACGGCCCCTCCCGCTCGCCCCTCGGTCTGGCGGGCTGTCGGGCTCGAGAGGCGCCGGCCACGGGTCGATCCGGTGCCCGGCGGCGGCGGGCTTCACCTCGGTTGCGACATCCTGCGCCTCGACTGGCCGGGCGAGCCTGCAGATGCCCGGGTGGCACGCGCCCACGGTGAGCGCAGTGGCGCCGGAAACCACAACGTAGCGTCGACGAAACACCGGCGACACATCAGCGCGATAGCGTCGACGGCATGACGACCTCCTCTGCCAACCGGGCCTTCCTGCCCTGGTTCTGCATGCGTCGTCGCAGCGGAGCTCACAACGTCTCCGTCTACTCTCTCGGCAGATAGTCCCCGCGCACGCACGAGAGCTCTGTCTCTCGACAGTGCGGCGTTCCGCGACTGCTGATCCTGCCGTCACCGGCCGGGCCGCGGTTGGCGACGCGGCAACCCGGGATGGGGCGCCGCGTTCTCTTGCTGGCGGCAAGCGTCTCGTCGCAGCATCCGCCGACGCCGACGACACCCCCGACACCGCCACCGCCTGAAGACATCGGTCGGCCCCGCTCGAGGGCCATCTGCGGCGCGCCTCCGCAACATCTTCTCCGTCACACCCTCCCCGTGGGCGCTTCACCGCACCCGCAGACGCTAGGAACCCATGCGAACCCTCTGGAAGAACGCTCTCCTGATGACGATGGACGACGACCGGCGCAGCTCCGTCGTCAGCGGCGATCTGCTCGTGGATGGCGACACCATCCACGCGGTCGGGCCGAACGCAGGCGTGGTCGCCACCGCGACGGCGGGGCGGGACGCGTCCTCCGCCGGGCGAGACGCCTCCCCGGGAACGACGACGGTCGACGCGACAGGGCTGATGATCATCCCGGGCCTCGTCAACGCACACACCCACTCCTGGGAGACCGTCTTCCGGGGAACGAGCGAGCGACTTCCCCTCGAGCTCTGGATGCTGGAGACCTACCCCCCGACGGCAGCCCACCCAATGTCGGCTCGCCTCGTCTACCTGCGCACGCTCGTCGCCGCGATGGATGCGCTGCACGGCGGCACGACGACGGTACTCGACGACGTGGGCGAGCTGCCGTGGCAGACGGCCGAGTCGCTCGGAGCCGTGTTCGACGCCTACGAGCACGCCGGAATCCGTGCGACCTGCACCGGCGGAGTGGCGGATGTCGCCTACGCAGACCGGCTGCCGTTCTCGTCTGGCCTGCTCACACCAGAAGCCGTCGAAGCGTCGCGTGCGGCGATGCCGCCCTCCCGTCGGGTGATCGACGACTTCGTGGCCCTCAGTGAGTACGCCTTCGCCACCCAGCACGGTCGGGGCGAGGGCCGGCTCTCGTACGCCGTCGCGCCGAGCGCTCCCCAGCGGAGTTCGGATGAACTGCTGCTCGCAGCCGCAGACCTCTCGGCGAGGCACGACGCGGTGCTGCACCTCCACCTGCTCGAGACGCGTCTTCAGGCGGCGATGGGCCGCGAGCGCTACGGCAGCACCATCGTCGAACACCTCGAGCGGCTCGACCTGCTCGGCCCGCGCACGGCACTCGCCCACGCGATCTGGCTGAGCCCCGGCGACATCGGCACGCTGGGTGCGTCGCCAGCCACGATCATCCACAATCCCGTCTCGAACCTGAAACTCGGCTCCGGCGTCTTCCCCTGGCGCCCGCTGGCCGACGCCGGCGCGACGCTTGCCCTGGGCACGGATGGCACGGCGAGCAACGATTCGCTCCGGATGCTCGACGCCATCAAGACCGCAGCGTTGCTGCAGTCCGTGGCTGATGCCGACCCCGCGGCGTGGCCGTCGAGCGACGAGGTGCTGTGGGCCGCGACGCGCGGCGGAGCCCGGGCGACAGGCCGCACCACGGAGGTAGGATCGCTCGAAGCCGGCAGGCGTGCAGACTTCGTCGTGCTCGACCTCACTCTCACCACCAACTTCACCCCTCTGAACGATGCGGCACGGCAACTCGTGTTCAGCGAGAACGGCGGATCGATCGTCGAGGTGTGGGTGAACGGGGAACGCGTCGTGCGGAACGGTCGCAGCACACGCATCGACGAACGGGCCGTTCTGGCCGAGTTCCGCGAGCTCGCGGCCGAGTACCTCGCCGGGCACCGTCAGACGGTGGCGGCGAACCGCGCAGACGCTCAGCCGATCAGGAACGCCTACGACCGGGTGTGTCAGACACCGTGGCCCGAACGAGAGGTTCTTTCATGAGAATCGATGACATCTGCCTTGTGGTGAGCGATGTGGACCGTTCCGACGAGTTCTACTCGACCACGCTCGGTCTCGAACGGCGCATGCGCAACGTGCGGTTCGTCGACTTTCGGCTCGGCGACGGCGCGCGCCTCGCGATGTGGGTCGAGCACTCGATCGCCGAGACCGTCGGGCCGAGCTATCCGGTCGGGCCGGGGATGCCGTTCACTGTCACCCTCGAAACCTCAGGTGCGGCGACCGAGGTCTTCGCCGACCCCGACGGCATCACGATCATCCGGAACCATCGTCTCGTCGAGAGCACACGTCTGGCTGCCGCGACCCTCGTGGTGAGTGACCTGGCACGGTCGGCGGCATTCCTCGAAACGCTCGGATTCCGCGCTGTGCGGGCCGACGCGCGCTGGATCGAGTTCGACGGCACGTCGATGTCGCTGACGATCACTCTCGACGTGCCATCCACCCCCGCGGCGCCCTCGACCGGTCGCGTCATGCTGGCGATCGAGCTCGAGACCGGTCCGGAGGTCGACGCGCTGTGGGCAGAGCTCCGCGGCAGCGGACTGGCCGACTCAGGGCCGCCGCGCGTCTACGAGTGGGGTTCCCGCTCGGTCTACTTCGTCGACGACGACGGCTACATCTGGGAGATCTACGCCTGGGTGGAGACGCCGCAGTGAGACTGCCCGACCTGCACGACCCCCACCCCCCCCCCCCCCCCCCCCCCCCCCCCCCCCCCCCCCCCC
>NZ_PSTT01000010.1 GCF_002931235.1 Subtercola sp. Z020
TCCCAACGCACCCGAGGACTCTCACCTCCACTGCACAGCACCGCCCACCCCGCAACACGGCCGTGCGCCCAGCCGAGGTGCGCGACAATGGAGGGGTGAGCAACACAGGTGCAGCCGAGTCCGAGCCGACGCGCGGCGGCGTGCCCGTCCCCGGCGCCGAGCGCACCCCGGGTGAGGCCGCGCCCGACGCCGGCCTCCGCAACGGCGCGGCCGCGACATCCAGAGCCGGCACCGACCGTAGCGACCCAGCCCTCGAGTCGGTGACCGAGCGCGCCGCAGCCGAGCGTGCGGCGTACCTCGACGACGAGCGCCCCGCGGGTGTCGACACCGTCACGATTCACAGGTCGCCCCGCTACTTCCGCTTCATGACCGTCGGAGCGATCGCCGGGCTTCTCGTCGCGCTGATCCTGACGTTCGCGTTCCCCGAGCCGCCCGGGTTCAACCTCGCCCAGATCTTCGGATTCCTCGGCATCCTCTTCGTGGTCGTCGGCATCGTCGCGGGCGCCGTCGTGGCGCTCGTGGTCGACCGCGCCTCCCGCCGCCGCGCCAAGACGATCGAGATCGAGCGCATCGAGTCGGTCGGCTCCGCGCCCGCTCCCGCGCCCGGGCTCACGGACGCCGCGCCCCTCGCGGCTCCGTCTTCCCATCCGGTTCTGGATGCCGGGACCGAACCCGAGCGACCCGCCCCCGACGCGGCCCCTCGCCCCGACGCCTCCCGCTGACCTGCTCGCCCATAGCAGCCGGCACGGCTACTCGGACACTCCTCAGCCGAACCTCCCCGCTCTTCGGTCCGGATCGGCTCAGCGGTGTCCTGGCGAACCTCCGGACACGTCGCGCTGACCCAGCGCCGCCGCGGTAAGCCGTTCGGCGGTCGAAACCCCAACGGTCGCGGCACTCGGCGCCGCCTACCAGCGACTTTCGGGGTTTCGACTGAGCGGCGGTGCCGGGGTTGCCGGGGAAGGAAGGCGTAGCGCGCTGGCGAAGAACGTCAGCCAGAAAGGGTTCTCCGGCGATCGGGCGTCAAGCAAGGCAGACAGGGACGCGCGGCCGCCGCCTGAGACGGGCGGGGCGAGCGGCGGATCGTGTGGCTCGGCGGAGCCGCCGTGGCGGATCGTTTGGCTCGGCGGAGCCGCGCCGGGCGTGCGGCGGCGGAGCCGCCAGCGGGTCAGGCGCGCTTCTGCTCGTCGTTCGGCAGCCAGGAGGCGGCCAGGTCGGGAGCGTCGGACTCGGGGTCGTCGTCGAAGTCGGGGTCGTCGAGGTCGGCGTCGGGTACGTCGTACTTGGCGGCGAGCGCAGCGAAGTCGGGTTCGGAGTGAGTGCCCAGTTCGCGCTCGAGCGCGCTGTAGTTGGTGTCGGGGCTGAAGTACTTCAGCTCGCGCGCCACCTTGGTGTGCTTAGCTTTTTGACGGCCGCGCCCCATGCGTGACCCCCTCACCTTTCGGGCCGGGGGATGAACGCCACCCGGATGAGTTGAATACAAGAAAAACTACACGTGAGTTTAGCATGCAGCGCACGGGGTTCTTCTGTGCACTCCGAGCGTGGCGGGGCCGCGGCCCGGGCGGCGTGGCCGCCGACGAGACGCGCTCAGCTCCGCGGGTGCGGCCGTTCGACAGTGGCATCGCGGGAGGCGTGCCGCCGGGCATCCAGAGACTGACCGGCGCCAGCCAGCCCGGCCCCGGACCCTCCGGCCCCAGACCCTCCAGAACCAGGCCCAGCCACCCCCGACCCCACCGAGACGGGCGCAGCAGCGCCGACCGGCGCCTGCGCTGCCCCCGCGTCCCCCACGAGTGCCGTTCCGTCGGGTGCGTGCGCGCCGGACGGATGCCGCGGCGACCCGTCTGAGACCGTGGGCGTGTGCGCCCGCACCACGGGCCGCACGGGGTCGCCGCGGCGCTCCTGGCCGGGTACGGGGCGCGACCGACGCCCATAGATGAGTTCGCTCGAATCGAGCAGCCACGGAACCAGTGAGATCGTGACACCGTGCACCAGCATGAGCCGCCTGTTGAGCCGGCGCGCCTTGTGGTTGTGCAGCAGCGACTCCCACCAGTGGCCGACGATGTAGATCGGTGTGTAGACCGTTACCACCTCGGCGCCGAACTGCGCGCGGTGCTTCTTGATGTAGGCGCAGAGCGGCTCTGCCACATCCCGGTAGGGCGACTCGATGATGCGCAGCGGCACCGCGATGTTCTGGCCGGCCCAGGCCCGCTCCAGCTGGGCGGTCTGCTCCTCGTCGATCGAGACGTGCACCGCCTCGAGCGAGGCGTGGCGGGCGGCGATCGCGTAGTCCAGCGCCTTCAGCACCGGCTTCTGCATGCGCCCGACGATCACGATGGCGTGGTCGCCCTTCGCTCCGAACGTGGTGACCGGGTCGACCTCGATCTCCTTGTTCACGTCGCGGTAGTAGCGGTTGATGCCGAGCATGAAGATGTAGAGGATCGGCATGATCACGAAGACGAGCCAGGCGCCGTGGGTGAACTTGGTGATGGTCACGACGATGAGCACGACGCCGGTGAGCAGGGCGCCGAACGAGTTGATCGTCAGGCTGCGGATGGTCGCGCCGCGGTCGGGTGCACCGCTTCGGAGCAGCTTGACCCAGTGCACGATCATCCCGCTCTGGCCGAGGGTGAACGACACGAAGACGCCGATGATGTACAGCTGGATGAGGTTCGTGAGCGACGCCTGGTAGACGAGCAGGATGGCGGCCGCCGCCAGCGCCAGCAGGATCATGCCGTTCGAGAACACGAGGCGGTCGCCGCGGGTGAGCATCGCCTTCGGGGCGTAGGAGTCCTTCGCGAGCACCGAGCCGAGCAGCGGGAAACCGTTGAACGCGGTGTTGGCGGCGAGCAGCAGAACGGCGGCCGTCGCGGCCTGGATGATGTAGAACGGAATCGTGTTGTTGCCGAACACCGACGCGGCCACCTGCGCCATCAGGCTGCGCTGGGGGGTGGTCGAACAGTTCGCGAAGCCGACGAGCTCGCAGCTGTTCTCGGCGTAGTGCACGCCAGAGATGAGGGCGAGCGAGATGAGCCCGGCGAACAGCGTGATGGCGATTCCGCCCATCAGCACCAGCGTGCGCTGGGCGTTCTGGATCTTGGGGCGACGGAACGCGGGCACACCATTGGCGATCGCTTCGACGCCGGTGAGGGCCGAGCATCCACTCGAGAAAGCGCGGAGCAGCAGCAGGATGACTGCCACCTGGCCCAGGCTCTCGGCCTTCACCCCGTAGTCGGCCGACTCGGCGACCGGCGCGCTGCCCACGGCGGTGCGGGTGAGGCCGACGATGATCATCAGCAGCACGCTGCCGACGAAGACGTAGGTGGGAATGGCGAAGGCCTTGCTCGACTCCCGCACGCCCCGGAGGTTCACTGCGGCGAGCAGAATGACGAAGAAGATGGCGAGCTCGACCCGGAACCCGTTCAGTTCGGGGATCGCCGAGATGATGTTGTCGACGCCACTGGCGACCGAGACAGCGACGGTCAGCACGTAGTCGACCAGCAGCGCGGAGGCGACGACCAGGCCGGCCTTCTCGCCGAGGTTCTTGTGCGCGACCTCGTAGTCGCCGCCGCCCGAGGGATAGGCCTTCACGAGCTGGCGGTACGAGGCGACGACGACGACCAGCAGCAGCACGACGGCCGCGGCGACGTAGGGGGCGAAGGAGAAGAACGCGAGACCGCCGATGAGGAGGATCATCAGCAGTTCCTGCGGCGCGTAGGCGACGCTCGAGAGCGGGTCGCTGGCGAAGATCGGGAGTGCCAGACGCTTCGGGAGAAGCTGCCCCTCCAGCTTGTGGCTGGGCAGCGGTTCGCCGATGATCCAGCGCTTCGCTGACTTGGGTTCGTTAGTCACGAGTGACGACACTACACCTCGCAAACGGGGTCTCAAACTGCCGGGGAACCGCTTTTATTCCCCTTCTGCAAGCATCTTTCGTGCCGATTCCGGGCGGGCGGATTCTGCGGGCGCAGAGTCGAAGTATCGAGCGCGCACCTCGAGTGCCCGGCCGGCGTCGTCGAAGAGGGGGTCGTAGAAGGCCGACCGGTACGCGGCCCCCGTCGTCGCCGAGATGAGGAAGTTCAGTGACGAGACGCAACTGAGCAGCGCCGCGGTCTTCACGAGGGCGGCGTCGAGGGGGAGGGGGATGCCGGCCGGGGCGAACGGCTCGCGGTCCGGCCCGAGCCAGGCGTCAAGCAGGCTGTCGCTGAAGGCGACCCGGCCAAGCACGGTGAGAAAGGCGCAGACCAGAACAGAGAAGATCGCGACCTGGAAGCCCTGTGCGAGCACGAGCACCGTGGTCACGTTCGCGTGCTCCCGCCGGCTGAGGGGTGGGCCGGGGTTCTCGAGCCCCACGGTCTCTGCGCGGGTCACCGGCACGATGAAGAACAACCCCAGCAGGGCGAACAGGGCGACGACGCCCCCGAGGCGGGCCGGCGACATCCCGTTCGCCACCTCCCAGAGGGTGCGCGAGAAGAACGAGACGACCACGACGAGCATCAGCAGCGGAAGGGCGCGACTCGTCAGCTGGCCGATCGCCCCGAGTTGGCGAACCGCCGTGCGGAGCGACCAGCTGACGAGCGAACCGACACCGCACCAGGTCGCGAGCAGCGCCAGGGCGACGTACGCACCGTTGGTCGCTGCTTCGGGGAATGGATGCCCGGCCAGCCACGGCGCGGCGGCGACGTAGAACGCGATGAGCACGAGGCCCGAAACGGTCATCGCTCGCGGCGACGTGCGGATCCACTCCGCCGACAGCAGGAACGCGGCCGCCGGGGCCCCCACGAGCACCACCAGCGCGAGACCGGTCAGCACGAGGAGGGCGAGGCCGGCCGCGGGGGAGTCGGCGTCGAGGCTGAACGTGGTGCGGTCGAGCATCCCGCGCCCGAGGTCGGCGGCGGCCAGCAGCGCGACGAACGGCGCCGTGCGTGCCACGAGCAGCGCGCCCCGCCGTCGCCGCCGCACGAAGAACGGCAGCCCCCGAGCCCGCAGCCACGCCTCCGCCTCCGCCTCGGTTGCGCCCGGCTCGAGCGTGACCCGATCGCTGCTTCCGGTAGTTCTTCCCTCCTTCATCCATAGTGACATTATCTCATTTATGGTAGGAATAGGTCATGATTCCTGCTTACCTTTCTCATCCCGCGGTCGCTCGACGACCTGCCCGCCTCGCCGCCGTGCGTGGGCTGGCGCTCTCAACGGCACTCGCCTCGACGCTGCTCGCCTCGGCCGTGTTCGCCTGCCCGGCCCAGGCGGCCGATGCTTCACCCGCCCGTTCGGGTCCCGTTCACACGGCTCCTGTTCGCCAAGTGGTACCGACGATCTCTGACAAGACCCTTCCGACGGCGGTGATCGGAGTCGAGTACGGACAGTTCATCCCTGCATCCGGTGATGGTCCGTTGCAGTTCACCACCACCGATCCCCTTCCGCCGGGGATCACACTCTTCACAACAGGGTCACTTGTCGGGACGCCGACCGCGACCACCATGACGTCCTACACATTCACTGTGACGGTCGGTGGTAAAGGCGGGATAGCCAGTGCGAAGATCACTGTTCCTGTTCGAGCAGCGGAGCTCCCGAACATCGATCCGACCACACTCCCGGCTGCGTCAGTCGGAACCTTCTTCTTTCAGAAGGTCGTTGCAACCGGCGATGGGCCCCTTACCTTCGAAACGCTCGACCCGTTGCCGCCGGGACTTGAAATTCGTTCGGATGGACTGATATTCGGAACGCCGACGATGACGACGATGAGCAGCTACGCCGTACGCGTTCGCGTTGTGAGCTCCCTCGTCAACGCGAATGCCACCGCGATCATCACCATTCCGATCGCCAACCCGTCGAGTGTGCCCGTGATCACCTCCGGCGCGTCTGGTGCCGCCGTTGTGAGAACGCCATACTCGTTCCAGCTTGCCGCCTCGGGAGTTCCGGTTCCGACATTCGCTGTGGTCGGGGCGCTGCCCGCGTGGCTGAAGCTCGATGCGGGTACCGGAGTGCTCTCTGGAACTCCGACCGAGATCGGTCGGAGTTCCTTCTCCGTCGTGGCCACCAACGCTGCCGGTACCTCGGCTGCGGTGCCGCTGACGATCGTGGTGGTGGCCGCTCCCATCGATCCCACCACGCCTTCCACCGGTGGCGGAGCTGGCGGGGGCGGAGCGATCACGTCGACCGGCGGTGCGACCACGCCCACGGGCGGCTCCTCCCTGCCAGGCGGGACTGCTGGCATCCACGGTTCCCACCTCGCAGAGACCGGTCTCGGCGAGACGTCGTGGGTGAGTGCCGTGTTCGCCTCGCTGCTCCTCGGGGGCGGCATCGTGCTCGGGCCGATCATGCGGCGCAGGCGCCGCCGGGCAGCCGCCTGACCAAAGAGGCGACTCCTCGCGCAAACGCCAGTGGGCGGGCCATCCTGAGATGACCCGCCCACTGTTACTTTCGCGGAGAAGCTACTCGCGCACGTCTTCGTCGACCCAGTCGAGGGTCTTCGTGACGGCCTTCTTCCAGTTGCGGTAGAGGCGCGCGCGCTCGTCTTCGTCCATGCTCGGCTCCCAGCGCTTGTCTTCGAGCCAGTTCGCACGCAGGTCGTCGAGGTTCGCCCAGAAGCCGGTCGCGAGACCCGCTGCGTAGGCGGCACCGAGCGCGGTCGTCTCGGCGACGACCGGGCGCACCACGGGTACGCCGAGGATGTCGGCCTGGAACTGCAGCAGGGTGTCGTTCTGCGTCGCTCCGCCGTCGACCTTGAGCTCGGTGAGCGGAACGCCGGAGTCGGCGTTGACCGCGTCGATGACCTCTTTGGTCTGGAACGCGATCGCCTCGAGCGCGGCCCGGGCGATGTGGCCCTTGTTGACGTAGCGGGTGAGGCCCACAAGGGCGCCACGGGCATCCGACCGCCAGTGCGGAGCGAACAGGCCCGAGAACGCGGGCACGAAGTACGCGCCACCGTTGTCGTCGACCGTCTTCGCCAGCGTCTCGACCTCGGGGGCCGAGCTGATGATGCCGAGGTTGTCGCGCAGCCACTGCACCAGCGAACCGGTGACAGCGATCGAGCCTTCGAGCGCGTAGTGCGTCTCGCCGTCGCCCAGCTTGTAGCCGATCGTCGTCAACAGGCCGTTCTCGCTCTTCACGATCTCGGTGTCGGTGTTGAAGATGATGAAGTTACCGGTGCCGTAGGTGTTCTTCGCCTCGCCCTTGTCGTAGGCGGCCTGGCCGAACGTGGCCGCCTGCTGGTCGCCGAGGATGCCGGCGATCGGCACCTCACGGAGCAGCGAGTTGTCGCTCGCCGTGCCGTAGACCTCCGAGGAGCTCTTGACGGTCGGCAGCATCGACTTCGGCACACCGAAGTCGGCGAGGATGTCGTCGCGCCACTCGAGCGTCTTGAGGTCGAGGAACATCGTGCGGGAGGCGTTGGTCACGTCGGTGACGTGGATGCCGCCGTTGACGCCGCCGGTGAGGTTCCAGAGAACCCAGGTGTCGGTCGTGCCGAAGATCAGGTCTCCGGCCTCGGCGCGCTCGCGGGCGCCGTCGACGTTCTCGAGGATCCAGACGATCTTCGTTCCGGCGAAGTACGTCGAGAGCGGGAGGCCCACGATGTCCTTGTACTTCTCCACGCCCTCAGAGCCGGCCAGGCGGTCGACGATCGACTGCGTGCGGGTGTCCTGCCAGACGATGGCGTTGTAGACGGGCTCGCCGGTGTTCTTGTCCCACACGACGGCGGTCTCACGCTGGTTGGTGATACCGATCGACACGATGTCGTGACGGGTCAGGTTGGCCTTCGAGAGCGCCTGGCCGATGACCTCGCGAACGTTGTCCCAGATCTCCTTCGGGTTGTGCTCGACCCAGCCCGCCTTCGGGAAGATCTGCTCGTGCTCCTTCTGGCCCGTGGCGACGATGCCGCCCTCGTGGTTGAAGATGATGGCGCGCGACGAGGTGGTTCCCTGGTCGATGGCGATGACGTACTGCTCGCTCATTTACTACTCCTTTGTAATTTCTGTTGTCGGGTTCAGTCGAGCAGCGGGTCAGCCGAGGATGGGGAGCAGCGGGATGGCCAGCAGACCTGCGAGCACACCACCGATGATCGGGCCCACGACGGGAACCCAGGAGTACGACCAGTCGGACGGACCCTTGCCCTTGATGGGGAGGATGGCGTGCGCGATGCGCGGGCCGAGGTCACGTGCCGGGTTGATGGCGTAGCCGGTCGGTCCACCGAGCGAGGCGCCGATGCCGATCACGAGCAGGGCGACGGGCAGTGCGCCGAGGGCCGCGAGGCCGCCCTCGCCCTGGCGACCGCCACTGAAGCCGATGACGACGAAGACCAGCACGAAGGTGCCGATGATCTCGGTGACGAGGTTCCAGCCGTACGAACGGATCGACGGACCGGTCGAGAAGACGCCCAGCTTGTTGGCCGGCTCCGGCTCCTCGTCGAAGTGCTGCTTGTAGGCGAGCCAGGTGAACACGGCGCCGATGATGGCACCGATCAGCTGGGCGCCGATGTAGGCGATCACCGTGACGACGTTGACGTCGACCAGGCTGTTCGCGCCACCGAACGTCTTGGCGCCGTTCGCGACGAGACCGAGGGTCACAGCCGGGTTGAGGTGTGCGCCCGAGGCGTACGAGACGATGACACCGGCGAAGACAGCAAGACCCCAGCCGAAGTTGACCATCAGGGTGCCCCCGTTGAAGCCTTTCGACTTCGTGAGGGCGACGTTGGCGACCACGCCGCAGCCGAGGAGCACGAGGAGGGCTGTGCCCACCAGCTCCGATACGAAATCAATACCGAGATTGTCCACGTTGACCTTTCTTCTGAGGCGACTTCGCCACATTTGTGTGCCCACGCCCCAGGGCGCGGTTCGGAACCAGTTTGAAACCTAGCGCCGACCCCGCCCCAGGGACAAGGCGTCTGTCATGCACATCCGTGCATAATTCTGCGTTCTACAGCTGGCTGGCGGAAGCGCTTGCAGAAACGCCCCCCGCGACCTTCTCCGCGACGGCGTCGGGAACGGCCGCCTCGAGCTCCAGACCGTGGTTGAACGCGAGGTCGTCCACGGCGAGCCGGCGTTCGGCGGCAAGTTCGTCGGCCGACCATCCGAGCTGCTTGCCGACGATCGTGCTGAGCTCGTCGAAGACGGGCTGCGTCAGGCCGCCGGTGAAGGCGACGATGGTTCGGCGCAACACGAGGTCGGTCAGGTGCACGACGTACTCGGTGCTGATGAGGTAGTCGAGCTCGGCCGTGCTGTACTCCGGCAGCGAGGTGAGCGCGGTGTCGTCGCTGTGCTCGCCGATGAAGGAGATCACCTGCGATGCCTTGGTGCCGTAGCGCTTCAGCAGCTGCGTCGCGCGTGCCGGAGTGAGTCCGCCCGAGTTCTTCGCGACCCACGCCTTCACGCCCGAGTCAGTGGTCGGGAAGTCGACGCCGCCGCCGATCTGCAGGTTCTCGGTGCCGACGGAGCGGGTCTTCTTCAGCAGTGCGAGCGTCTCGTTGGTGAGGTGTTCGCTGAGCGCACGCCACGTGGTCCACTTGCCGCCGACCAGGCTGAGCATCGGGGTCTTCTTGTCGCCGGCGAACACGTTCTGTTCGATGCGGTAGTCGCGCGAGACGAAGCCGGGTGCGGTGTCGTCGTGCTTCGGCAGGGGGCGGATGCCCGAGTAGCGGAAGACGATCTGCGAACGATCGATCGCGATCGTTGGGAAAACGTGCGAGACGAGTTCGAAGAAGTAGTCGACCTCCTCTTCGGTGCAGACGGCGGGCTCCGCGGGGTCGGCGTCGATGTCGGTGGTGCCGACCAGCACGCGGCCGTTCAGCGGGTAGATCAGAACGATGCGGCCGTCGTTGTTCTCGAAGAACATCTCGCCCCCGGCGCAGGCGTCGAAGAGCTCCTGGTTGTCGAGAACGATGTGCGAGCCCTTCGTGCCGCCCATGTAGCTGGTCGACTTGCCGAGCGCGGCGTTGGTGAGGTCGGTCCACGGGCCGGAGGTGTTGACCACGACGTCGGCCTTCACGGTGAACTCGGTTCCGCTGACGTTGTCGCGCAGCACGACGCCCTCGGGGCTCGAGCCGATCGCCTCGACGTAGTTCGACTGGCGGGCCTTGGCCTTGCCGGCCACGATGCCGTCGCCGACGATGTCGAGCGCCAGGCGCTCCGGGTTCTCGACGGCTGCGTCGTAGTAGCGGGCCGTGTACTTCACGGTGTCGCGGAGCTTCGGGAACTTCTGCATGCTCTTCTTGTGGCCCTTGAACTCGTGGCGGGGCACCGTGCCGCCGTCGCGCGAGAACGAGTCGTACCCGGTGAGGCCCATCTTGATGAGCAACGCGCCGCGCTCCTTGGTCTTGCCGCCCGGCTTGTGGGTCAGCAGGCGCAGAGGGGCTGACAGGATGCCAGAGAAGGTCGAGAAGATCGGGATGGTCGTGGGCAGTGGCTTGACGTAGTGGGGTGCCAGCCGCAGCAGACGGTTGCGTTCCTGCACCGATTCACGAACCAGCCGGAACTCGCCGTTCTCGAGGTAGCGCACGCCACCGTGGATCATGTGACTCGACGCGGCAGATGCGCCGGAGACGAAGTCGGCGCGCTCGATGAGCACGACGTCGACTCCCTGAAGGGCGAGGTCACGGAACGTTCCCACGCCGTTGATGCCGCCGCCGATGACCAGGACTTCAGCCGTGGGGCGATCGATGATGGCCTGTACATCGCTGCGGAGACCGGTGGTCGCAGCCGATGAGGAGTTGTTGTCAGTCACTGTGTACTCGCCTTCGTGTAAGTCCCAGGTTGCACCCGCGCAATCCGTGTGACTCAATACATACTGAGAACTGTGACACGAATGGTCAAGGTAGTTGCACACATGTGCAATCCGTGGAAGGGCGCACGATGAGACCACCGGTGGCCGAGCATCCGGCAGCCAGCGAACGCGTGCGAGACGCGTTGCGCGCCGCACACCTCTACTACATGCAGGATCTCACGATGGAGGCGATCGCGGCAGAGTTGCACACCTCGCGTTCGTCGGTCTCGCGCCTGATCAGCTACGCCCGGGAGGCCGGCCTGGTCGAGATCCAGGTGAAGACGCCGGCCGAGCGCATCTCGACGGCGCTGCAGCGCATCCAGGACAAGCACCATGTCACCGTGCACGTCGTGCCGGTGCCCGATTCGGCGAACGAGGTCGACCGTCTGGAGCGGGTGGGAATGTCGGCCGCGCGCATCCTGAACCAGTACTTCGACTCGAACATGACGATGGGCATCGCCTGGGGCAGCACCGTGAGCGCCGTCTCCCGCCATCTGCAGCCGAAAGTGACGCACAACTCGCAGATCGTGCAGCTGAATGGGGCGGCAAACACGCGAACGACAGGAATCGTCTACGCCAGCGAGATCATGAGCCGGTTCGGTACGGCCTACGGCGCGTACGTTCAGCAGTTCCCTGTTCCGGCCTTCTTCGACGACCCTGCGACCAAGCAGGTGCTCTGGCGTGAGCGCAGCATCCGCCGGGTGCTCGACATTCAGAAGCGAATGGATGTCGCGCTCTTCGGGCTCGGCACGCCGCTCTCAGACGTACCCGGCCACGTCTACACGAGCGGCTACCTCGACGAACAGGACTTCCAGAGCCTCACGGCCTCGCATGTCGTCGGTGACGTCGCGACCGTGTTCTACCGCTCAGACGGGTCGAGTTCAGACGTGCCGATGAACCTGCGCTCGAGCGGGCCGCCCCTCGACCAGCTCGCGCGGGTGTCGAGGCGCATCTGCGTCGTCTCGGGCAAGTCCCGGATGCCCGCCCTCCGCGGCGCGCTGGCCGCGCACCTGATCACCGACCTCATCGTCGACGAGGCCACGGTGCACGGCCTGATGGACGACTGAATATTCTGGTGCGCCGCCGCCCCTGCGGCGCACGACCGGGGGTGCCGACTCGGCGGTGCCTCCTGCCCCGGAAGACGGAGGAAGCGACGTACACGCCGCCGCTTCCTCCCGACCACGCCGCCGCTAGCCGTTCCAGGCGCTGACGGCGTCGAGCTCGGCGACCTCGTCGGAGCTGAGCGTCACGTCGGCGACAGCCACGAGGTCGGCGACCTGCGAGACCCGGCTGGCGCTCGCGATGGGGGCGACCACGGTCGGCTTGGCCAGCAGCCAGGCGAGCGCGGTGGTGGTGATGCTGGCGCCGTGGGCGCGGCCGATGCGTTCGAGCGCGTCGATGATGGCGAGGCCCTGGGTGCTGACGAACTTCGCCGCCCCCGAGGCGCGGGGGGAGTCGCCGATGTCGTCTTTCGAGCGGTACTTGCCGGTGAGGAAGCCGCTGGCGAGAGAGTAATACGGTACGACTCCGAGGTGCTCGCGCTCGGCGATCGGCGCGAGGGTGTCTTCGAAGTCGTTGCGGTGCACCAGGTTGTAGTGCGGCTGCAGCGCGACCGGCAGGGCGAAACCGTTGGCCCTGGCGACCTCGAAGTACGCGTCGATGCGCTCGGGCGAGTAGTTCGACAGGGCGATGTAGCGCACCTTGCCGGCCTTCACGAGCTCGTCGAAGGCGCCGGCGGTCTCTTCGAGGGGGGTCTCCTCGTCGTCGAAGTGGGCGAAGTAGAGGTCGATCACGTCGGTCTGCAGGCGCGCGAGCGAGGCGTCGGCGGCGGCGCGGATGTTCGCGGCCGCGAGACCCATGAAGTCGGGATGCCGGCTGACCTTCGTCGCGACGACGATCTGGTCGCGCACGCCGCGGTCGGCCATCCACTCGCCGATGATCGTCTCGGACTCCCCGCCGTGGTTGCCGGGAGCGAAAGCCGAGTACGAGTCGGCGGTGTCGATGAAGTTGCCGCCCGCAGCGGTGTAGGCGTCGAGGATGTCGAAGGAGGCGTCGCGGTCGGCCGTCCAGCCGAACACATTGCCGCCGAGGGAGAGGGGAAAGACGTCGAGGTCGCTGGAACCGATGAGAGAAGTCATACTTTCAGGCTACGCCGAGTGTGGCTGCAGATGGTGCTCGAAGGTTTGGTCGGTAGTGTCGGGTTCCATGTCGCCTGACGATTCGCCCGCCGCCGCAGGGCCACCCGAGCAGAGCGTCGTGCTCGACATCGAGTCGGGCATCGCGCAGTTGTTCCGGTCGGCGCGGCAGGCCATCCGCCTGTACTCGGCCGAGGTGCATCCCGACCTCCAGCCCACGGGCTTCTCCATCCTCCGGCACATCGCGCAGAACGGGCCCTCGCAGGCGAGCAGCATCGTGGCCGTCACGGGGCTCGATAAGAGCGCGGTCAGTCGCCAGCTCTCGACGCTCCGGATGCTCGGACTGGTGACCACGCGGCCCGATCCGAACGACGGCCGCTCGAGCTACCTGGTGATGACGCCGCTCGCCGAGGAGCGGCTGGCGGCCGTGCGCGCGATGGTGACCAGGGACTATGCGGAGCGGTTCGAGACGTGGAGCCCGGCGGAGCTCGCCACCTTCGCGTCGCTGCTCGGGCGCTTCAACGGCGCTGCCGGGGGTCGCTGACCGCGCAGTGCTGGCCGGATGCGCTGGCCGGGCCAGCTGCCTCGGCTTGACCCTGACGCAGCGTCAACCTCAAGCGTGGCCGGTATAACGAACGACGACCGGGAGTGGACGATCCAGCAGACCGCTGCGCTCGCCCGAACCACCAGCCGCACCTTGCGGCACTACGACGAGCTCGGGCTGCTGGTGCCCAGCCGTGTCGGGGCCAACGGCTACCGCTACTACGACGCCGCCGCACTGCTGCGACTGCAGCGCATCCTGCTGCTGCGGCAGCTCGGGCTCGGGTTGCCGGCCATCGCCGGGGTGCTGGCGAACGCCGGCGACCCCGCTTCGACGCTCGGCACGCACCTCGAGTGGCTCCGTTCGGAGCGCCAGCGACTCGACACGCAGATCGCCGCCGTTCAGCAGACGCTCGACGGCATACAGAAAGAAGAACCACTGATGGCAGACACGATGTTCGACGGATTCGATCACACGCAGCACGAACGGGAGGTGATCGAGCGCTGGGGCCCGTCGGCGTACGCGCACTCCGACTCATGGTGGCGCGGGCTGACGGATGCCGAGCAGCACGCGTTCACGGCCGAGGGCCGCGCGACGGCGGCCGACTTCGCGGCGCTCCGTGCGGCGGGAGCCGATGCTGCGGGCGCGGCGGCGCAGGCCCTCGCCGCGCGCCACGTCGCGTGGCTCGCCCGCGCGCTGGGCGGCGCCGCTGCCGGGGGCGGCGCGCCTGTCGGGTCCGGCGGCATCACGGCCGAGTACCTCGTCGGGCTCGGCGACCTCTACGCCAGCGACGAGCGCTTCGGCCGCACCTACGATCGCCACGGCGCAGGCACCGCGGCCTCCGTGCGCGACGCGCTGCGCGCCTACGCCGCCACCCTCCCCGACTGACCCCCGTCTGGCCGGGGCCGCGCTAGAAGGCGGGCGCGGGCGGGGGCGGCGCCAGCACGGCGCGGTAGACGTCGGCCACTCGCGCGAGGTAGAGCTCGATGGCGGCGCGCTCGGCGGGGGCGAAGTCGTCGAGCACGGCATCGACCCCGAAGATGAGGGGGCGGAGGGCCGCGAAGGTGCGGGCGACGGATGCCGCGGCCGGCACGACGCGCACGCTGCGGCGGTCGCTGGGGTGGGCTTCGCGGGCGGCGTGCCCAGCCTTCTCGAGGCGGTCGATGACGAGCGTGGTGGCGGCGGTGGTGATGCCGAGGCGGTGGGCGAGCTCGGTGGGGCTGAGTGGGCCGGCCTCGATGAGGTGTTCCATCGCCTCGAGGTCGGTGGTGTTGATGGCGAGGCGCGCAGCAAGGTGGCGCTCGAAGTCGGCGGTGAGATTCAGCAACTCGCGGAAGGTGAGGCTCGCCTGCCGCATCTCCGCCTGCCGCTCGCCCAGCAGCGTCTGCGGCGCATCGTCGCCACCCGCGGCCTCCAGCGGGCGAGGCGAACGCGACGGGGTCATGACAACGATCCTATCGTCTGTTATTGTCAAGGAGCTTAACAATCAGGCAAGTGAGAGAAACGGACGACAGCATGCGACACCTCACCGACTTCGTGAGTGGCAGGTTCACCGCGTGGATCGTGCTGGCCCTCGCTATCGTGGCGGCGGGCATCCTGTTCGCCACCGCGCCCGCCAGCAGCGGAGCCGTCGCCCCCACCGCCGGTCTGCCTGCCAGCACCCAGTCGGCACAGGTCGCCGAGCTCGAGAAGCAGCTGCCGAATGCGGATGCCGGCTTCGCCCTCATCGTCTTCGACCGCGGCGGCGATGCGCTGACCGACGCCGACAAGACGGCCATCCAGCAGCGCGCCGACGCGCTCGCCCCCGAGTCGCTCAGCGGTCAGCTGCCGCCCGCCCAGTTCTCTGACGATGGCACCACCGCGCTGCTCCCTCTTCCGCTGCCGGCAGCGACCGACTCCGACGCGCAGGGCGAACGCGTCGACAGCCTGCGCGAGACCGTGAAAGCCGATCTGCCCGACGGGCTGAACGCCTACCTGACCGGGCCCGAGGGCTTCCAGGCCGATGTGGCCGCCGCGTTCCAGGGCGCCGACTTCCGCCTGCTGCTCGTGACCGTCATCGTGGTCGCCGTTCTGCTGCTCATCACCTACCGCAGCCCGTGGCTCTGGCTGGTTCCGCTCGCGGTCATCGGCCTCGCCGACGGGCTCGCCGGCATCATCGTCAAGCAGCTGGCCGAGGTCTTCGGCTTCACGATCGACGCATCCATCTCGGGCATCCTGTCGGTTCTGGTCTTCGGCGCGGGCACCAACTACGCGCTGCTGCTGATCGCCCGCTACCGGGAGGAACTGCGCCGAAACGAGAACCGGCGGGCAGCCATGTCCCGGGCGCTCCGCGGGGCGGGCCCGGCGGTGATCGCGAGCGGCAGCACCGTGACGCTCAGCCTGCTGACCCTGCTGTTCGCCGAACTCGAGGGCAACCGGGCTCTCGGCTTCGCCTGCGCCATCGGCATCGTGACCGCGATGGTGTTCGCCCTGCTCGTTCTGCCGGCGGCACTCGTCATCTTCGGTCGCGGCCTGTTCTGGCCGTTCGTTCCGGCCTTCGGCTCGGAGTCGCCGACCGAGCGCGGGTTCTGGTCGAAGCTCGGCCACGGCGTCTCTCGTCGGCCCGTGGTCGTGGTGGTCGGCAGCGTGGTGGTGCTCGGCGCGCTCGCCCTCGGCGCCCTGAACCTCAGCGTGGGCCTCTCACAGGTGCAGCAGTTCCGCGGCAACCCCGAGTCGGCCCAGGGCCAGGCGATCATCGACGAGGCCTTTCCCGCGGGCCAGAGCGCGCAGACGATCGTGATCGCTCCGACGGATGCCGTGCAGAACGCGGCGTCGATCGCGACGAACACGGCCGGGGTCGCCTCCGTCGCGCAGGGTGCGTCGGCCGGTGACATCACGCAGCTGAGCCTGACTCTGGATGCCGAACCGCAGTCCGACGCCGCCTTCGAGACGATCGCGAACCTGCGGGCCGCCTACGCCGACGCCGGCAGCAGCGCGCTGGTGGGCGGAACGGATGCGACCGCTCTCGACGAGAAGACCGCCTCGGCGCACGACGAGGGCCTCATCATCCCGATCATCCTCGGCATCGTCTTCGTCGTGCTGCTCGTTCTGCTTCGTGCGCTCGTCGCACCCGTTCTGCTGATCATCACCGTGGTCGCCAGCTACTTCGCGAGCCTGGGCGCGGCGAACCTCGTGTTCACGACTGTCTTCGCCATCCCCGCCTTCGACACGAACGTCGTGCTGTTCAGCTTTCTGTTCCTCGTGGCGCTGGGGGTGGACTACAACATCTTCCTGGTCACCCGGGCCCGGGAGGAGGCCGGCCTCATCGGCACCCGGCCGGGCATGATCCACGCGCTGTCGGCGACCGGCGGGGTGATCACGAGCGCGGGCATCCTGCTCGCCGCGGTCTTCGCCGTGCTGAGCGTGCTGCCGATCATCGCGCTCACGCAGATCGGCGTCATCGTCGGCATCGGAGTGCTGCTCGACACCCTGCTGGTCAGAACCGTGCTGGTGCCGGCGCTCGTCTTCGTCACGGGCGATCGCTTCTGGCTGCCGTCGAAGCCCGCGAAGTCCGCCCCGGTCGGCCCGGCGAAGACCGTCTTCGACGCCCCGTAGAAGTGCGACACTGTAGCCATGCATCTCCTCGCCGTGCTGAGCATGAAGAACCGGGCCCTGATCGCCCTCGTGACGATCGTGGTCGCCGTCTTCGGCGGGCTCGCGCTGACGAGCCTCAAGCAGGAGCTCATTCCGTCGATCGACTTTCCGCAGCTGGTCGTGCTGACGAACTATCCGGGAGCCGCGCCAGAGGTCGTGAACGACGACGTCTCGACGCCGATCGAGCAGGCGGTGCAGGGCGTCGAGGGCATCGACACCACCTCCGCGACATCCAGTACCAACCTCTCGATCGTGAACGCGACGTTCGTCTACGGCACGAATCTCGCCACCGCCGAACAGAAGATCACCCAGGCGATCAACCGCATCAAGTCGGCCCTGCCCGAAGACCTCGACCCGCAGGTGCTGAGCGGCGGGATCGCCGACTTCCCCGTCATCCAGATCGCTGTCACCGGCGGTGACACCACGGCGCTCGCCGCCTCGCTGAACGCCTCGGCATTGACCGACATCGAGCAGGTCGACGGGGTGCGCGCCGCCCAGCTCGTCGGCGACCCGGGCCAGCGGGTCACCATCACGCCCGACAGCGCGAAGCTCGCCCAGGCCGGTCTGACAGAGGCCGCAGTGAAGACCGCCGTGACGTCGAACGGCACGCTGATTCCGGCTGGCTCCCTGACCGAGAACGGGTCGACCCTGTCGGTGCAGGCCGGTTCGAAGCTCGGGTCGGTGAACGACATCCAGGCGCTGCCGTTGCCCGCGCAGAAAGACGGGGGCGGTGTCTACACGGTGGGGGATGTCGCGACCGTCGCGCTCGTCGACAACCCGGTGACCTCCATCTCCCGGGTGAACGGGCAGCCGGCGCTGACCATCGCGGTCACGAAGCTGCCCGCCGCGAACACCGTGGATGTGTCGAAGAGCGTACGCGATCTGCTGCCGCAGCTGCAGTCGGCGGTGCCCGGTGCGACGTTCACGGTCGTGTTCGACCAGGCCCCGTTCATCCAGCAGTCGATCGAGTCGCTCGCGACCGAGGGCCTGCTCGGGCTGTTCTTCGCGGTGGTCATCATTCTCGTGTTCCTGCTGTCTGTGCGTTCGACGCTGGTGACGGCGATCTCGATCCCGACGTCGGTGCTCATCACCTTCATCGGGTTGCAGGCGGCGAACTACACGCTCAACATCCTGACGCTCGGTGCCCTGACGATCGCGATCGGCCGGGTGGTCGACGACTCGATCGTGGTGATCGAGAACATCAAGCGGCACCTCTCCCAGGCGGAGGCCGGCGGCCCGATCAACGGGGCCACGCGGGCGGAGGTCATCGTCGAGGCGGTGCGCGAAGTCGCCACGGCCATCACGGCGTCGACCATCACGACGGTCGCGGTCTTCCTGCCGATCTCCTTCGTGCAGGGAACGACCGGGGAGCTGTTCCGTCCGTTCGCCCTCACGGTGACGATCGCACTGGTCGCCTCGCTGCTTGTGGCGCTCACGATCGTTCCGGTGCTGGCGTACTGGTTCCTCGGCAGCAGGCACCGCACGGCACGATCCGTTCGCGACACCGTGGCGGTCGCGGGCGCGGCGCTCCCGGGTGCCGGCCGGCGTGCCCGCCGCCAGGCGGCCGTGATCGACGACGAGGCGCCGACCGCCCTGCAGCGCCGGTACCTGCCGATCATCACCTGGACCCTGCAGCACTCGTTCGTGACGTTGCTCATCGCCGTCGTCATCCTCGTGGGCACCGGCGGCCTCGCCGTCTTCATGAAGACGAACTTCCTCGGCTCGAGCGGCCAGAACACGCTCACCGTGACGCAGACCGTGCCGGTCGGGGCGAGCCTGGCGGTTCAGGATGCCGCGGCCCAGAAGGTCGAGGCGGCGCTGCAGGGTATCGCGGGCATCCAGACCGTGCAGGCCTCCATCGGCTCCAGCGGCAGCAGCCTCCGCGATGCGTTCGTCGGCGGTGGCGGCAACGCGATCACCTACTCGATCACCACCGACGCCGATGCCGACCAGGATGCGCTGCAGAGCACGGTGCGCACCGATCTCGCGGCGATTCCCGACGCCGGGCAGATCTCGGTCGCGGCGTCG
The DNA here is from genome assembly GCF_002931235.1 of Subtercola sp. Z020. Classification (GTDB taxonomy): domain Bacteria; phylum Actinomycetota; class Actinomycetes; order Actinomycetales; family Microbacteriaceae; genus Subtercola. The sequence goes on from NZ_PSTT01000010.1 coordinate 19,084, forward strand.
GCCGGGTTCGGTACGTCGAACGACATCGCCGTCGACATCACGGCGACGAACCAGGCCGACCTGCAGACCGCTGCCGCCGCGGTGCTCGCCTCTGTGCAGGGCCTCGATGGCATCACCCAGAGCTCGTCGAACCTCGCCGCGACGAGGCCGTACATCGCGGTCGCCGTCGACCGCGCCAAGGCGGTGCAGGCCGGTCTCAGCGAGGTGGCCGTCGGCTCCCTCGTCGCCAACGCGATGCAGCCGCAGACGGTCGGGTCGATCACGATCGACAGCACGCAGTACACGATCTACATCGCGAGCGACACGACGCCCACGACGCAGGCCGAGCTCGCGGCCCTGCAGATTCCGACGGCCACCGGCCCGGTGCGGCTCGACTCGCTGGCCACGGTCTCGCAGGTCGCCGGCCCCGACACGATCACCACGAGCAAGGGTCTGCGTACTGCGGCCGTGACGGTCACTCCGTCGAGCGACAACCTCGGCTCGGCCAGTTCGGAGGTGCAGAAGGCGGTCGACGCCGTGCAGCTGCCCGCCGGTGCGACGGCCGAGCTCGGCGGCGCCACCTCCGACCAGGGCGAGGCCTTCCGACAGCTCTTCATCGCGCTGCTCGCCGCCATCCTGATCGTCTACGTGGTGATGGTCGCCACCTTCAAGAGCCTGCTGCAGCCGCTTCTGCTGCTGGTCTCTGTGCCGTTCGCCGCCACAGGGGCCATCGCCCTGCAGGTGGTGTCGGGCATCCCGCTCGGCGTGCCGTCGATCATCGGTGTGCTGATGCTCATCGGTATCGTCGTGACCAACGCGATCGTGCTGGTCGACCTGGTGAACCAGTACAGGGGGAGGGGCCTGCTCGTTCGGGAGGCGCTCATCCAGGGCTCGTCGCGGCGCCTCCGCCCCATTCTCATGACGGCGCTCGCGACGATCTTCGCCCTGCTGCCCATGGCCATCGGGCTGACCGGCCACGGCGGGTTCATCTCGCAGCCGCTCGCCATCGTGGTGATCGGCGGGCTGGTCTCGTCGACGGTGCTGACGCTGATCGTGCTGCCCGTCCTCTACAACCTCGTGATGGGCTGGCTCGAACGCCGGCACCTCCGGCGCGAGCAGCGCTTCGAAGCTGGGAGACAGCCGACGGACTGACCGATCGTGCAGAACCTGACCGAGCGGTCAGGTAAAGTCGATCGAGTGAAACCGCCCGCCACCCTCCGCTCAGACCGGCCCGACCCGGCCGCCGAGCTGAAGGCGGTCGCCCTGCAACTCTTTGTCGAGACGAGCTACGCCGGTGCCTCGCTGCAGCAGATCGCCGACGCGGCGGGCTACTCGAAGTCGAGTGTGCTCTACCACTTCGCGTCGAAGGAAGCACTGCTCGAGGCCGCCCTGCGCCCGGCCGTCGCGCGACTCGGCGAGTTGCTCGACGACTCGGTCAGCCGCATCTCGGATGCCCGGCTGCGCACCGCGTTCGTCGACGAGTTCATCGACTTCCTGCTGGTCTACGGGCTCGAGGCCCACATCGTGATCAACCAGGGCCAGTCGCTCGCGGGCATCCCGATCATCGATGAGGCCCGCGAATTCATCGTCCGCTTGGGCGACGCCTTCAAGAGCGGGCTGTCGACGACCGAACAGCGCATCCGCCTCGGCGTGGCGCTGGCCGGCGCCGCCTACGTCGTCGCCACGGGCGTCTCACTCCAGGGCACCATCGACACCGAGCCCATCGACGACCTGCGCCGCTCGCTGGTCGGCGTCGTCACCGAACTCCTCCTCCCGCTCGCAGCCGCACCGACCGTCACTCTCTAGGGGTCAGCACCATGGCAACACTGCTCTACCGCATCGGCCGTTTCTCCTTCCGCCACCCCTGGCGTGTGATCGTGGCCTGGTTCCTGCTGCTCGGCGCTATCCTCGGCGGGGGCGTCGCACTCGGCGGCAGCTACGACGAGGGCTTCTCCATCCCGGGCACGGAGTCGCAGCAGACGCTCGACAAGCTCGACGCGGTGTTCCCCGCAGTGGCCGGGTCGAGCGCGCAGGTGGTCTTCCAGGTGCCCGAGGGGCAGACCGTGAACGACGCTGCCGACCAGGCGGCCATCACGGCGGTGACGGATGCCATCGCCAAGATCCCGCACGTCAGCTCGGTGGTGACGCCCTACTCGGAGTACGCCACCAATGCGATCTCGGCTGACAAGACGATCGCCTTCGCCTCCGTGTCGTTCGATGGGCCGACCATCGACATCCCGGCCTCGACGATCGATGCCGTGCAGGCGACCCGGTCGCTCGCGGCCGACGCAGGCATCCGTGTCGAGTTCGGCGGCCAGGTCTTTCAGGACAACACGGTGGGAATCTCTCCCTCTGAGGGCCTCGGCGTGCTGTTCGCCGCCGTCGTGCTCTTCATCACCTTCGGCTCGCTGCTCGCCGCGGGCCTCCCGCTGCTCTCGGCGATCATCGGTGTGGGTATCTCCATCGGCGCCGTCACGCTGGCGACGGCGTTCGCCTCGATCTCGAGCACCGCTCCGCTGCTCGCCGTCATGATCGGGCTCGCGGTCGGCATCGACTACGCCCTGTTCATTCTGTCGAGGCACAGAACGCAGCTCGCCCAGGGGCAGGAGCCAGAGGAGTCCGCCGCCCAGGCCGTCGCCACGGCGGGAAGCGCGGTCGTCTTCGCGGGAACCACCGTCATCATCGCCCTGCTCGGCCTGCTCGTCGTCGGCATCCCGTTCCTCAGCGTGATGGGTGTGGCCGCCGCCTTCGCCGTGTTCATCTCGGTCTGCATCGCGGCGACACTGCTTCCCGCCATCATGGGGCTCGCGAAGAACCGGCTGCGGCCCAAGCGCGGTTCGCGGGTCGAGCGGCGGGCGCTCGCAGCTCTCGTGCACGACGAGGTCGAGCCCTCCGCTGCGGTCGTGGCTCCGGATGCCGCACTGCACCCGCACGCCGCCCCCGTCGTCGACGTGCCCGACACCGCCCCGGTTCACGCCGGTGCCCACGCCGCCGGCGCCGCCCCGGGAACCAAGCCGGTCTCGCGCTCGATGGGCGCCCGCTGGGTCGGGCTCGTGATGAAGGCGCCGATCGTGTTCATCATCGCCGTCTGCGGGATCGTCGGAGTCTCGGCAATTCCCGCCTTCAGTCTCGACCTGAACCTGCCGACCTCCGGCCAGCAGCCCGCCGACTCGACGAACCGCCAGGCCTACGACCTCGTCGCGAAGGGCTTCGGCCCGGGCTACAACGGCCCGCTGATCGTCGTCGCCGACATCACGCAGTCCACCGACATCCAGGGCATCCTGACGAAGATCGGTGACGAACTGAAGACTGTTCCGGGTGTCGCGGCCGTGGGCCAGGGGGTGCCCGACCCGACCGTCGACACGGCGATCTTCCAGGTGATTCCGACCACCGCCCCCGATTCGCCCGAGACCAAGACGCTCGTGCACGACCTGCGCGACCTGAACGGCAAGATCACCGACGACCTGGGAACGCCGATCGCCGTGACCGGCCAGACCGCCGTCGCCGTCGACATCTCCGATCTGCTGACCGCTGCGCTGCTGCCGTTCGGCATTCTGGTCGTCGGGCTCTCGATCGTGCTTCTGGCGATGGTGTTCCGGTCGATCGCCGTGCCGATCAAGGCCGCTGTCGGCTTTCTCTTCTCGGTCGGTGCGAGCTTCGGCGTCACGGTCGCCGTCTTCCAGTGGGGCTGGGGCGCCGATCTGCTGAACATCGCGACCTCGGGGCCGCTGATCAGCTTCCTGCCCATTCTGCTGATGGCCATTCTGTTCGGGCTCGCGATGGACTATGAGGTGTTCCTGGTGTCGGGGATGCGCGAAGAGTTCGTCAAGACGAAGGATGCCCGCCGGGCGGTGCGCGTCGGCTTCGTGCAGGGCGCCCGCGTGGTGACCGCTGCGGCACTCATCATGTTCTTCGTCTTCTTCGCGTTCGTGCCGGAGGGTACGGGGGCCATCAAGCAGATCGCCCTCGCGCTCGCGGTGGGAGTCTTCGTCGACGCGTTCCTGGTGCGCATGACGCTGGTGCCCGCCGTGATGACCCTGCTCGGCAGTGCGGCGTGGAAGCTGCCTGCCGGCCTCGCGCGCATCCTGCCGAACGTCGACGTGGAGGGGGAGGGGCTGCGCGAGCACATCTCCAGCGCGGCCTGGGCCTCGACCCACACCGACGACCTCATCACCGCAGAGCACCTCGTCATCAGCGGAGTCGAGAACTCGATCGACCTCTCCCTCCCCGCCCGCACGGCGCTGGTGCTCGTCGGCGACACCACCTCGCGCCGGCTCGTCGGCGCCACACTCGCCGGGCGACTCGTTCCGGAGTCGGGGGAGCTGCAGGTGCTCGGCCTGACGGTTCCCTCGGAGTCGGGTGCGCTCAGTCGCCGGGTGACCCTCGTCGACCTCGGCTCGTTCCGGCCCGACCTCGAGACGGCCGTGGGAGCGGCATTCGCCGAACGCCTGCGGTTCGCCCGCCCGCTCTTCCGCCGCGGTGCGTTCCGCGCCCAGGTCCACACCCTGGTCGATGACGTCAACCGAGCGCTCGCGAGCGTGCCGGGCGAGCTGCCGATCGGCGCGGAGACGGCCCTCGGGTCACTGAGCCCGGTGGCGAGCGCGCTCGTGCTCGCCGCGCTGGGTCTGGCCGACGGCGGGTCGATGCTTGTGCTCGACACCGGCGACGCCGGTGCGCCGTTCGAGAGCGCCGCGCAGTTCGCCGACGCTCTGTCGGCCCTCGTGCCGGCCGAGACCACGCTCGTGCTCGGTGTTCCGGCCGGGGCAGAGCGGGCATCCGGTTCCCCCTCTCCATCGACAGCGTCGACCGCACCCTCCGCCGGCCGCCGCGGCCTTCTCACCCTCGAACTCTCTGAACCGTCACGTCACGAAGGATCCCTCCGATGAGCATCCAGAACACCGCCCGCCCCTCCGGCGACCAGGCGGCGCCGGTCGACCCCGCCGCAGAGGCCCGCGTTCGCTCGCACCGCCGACGCCGCAGCTGGCTGTTCGCGATCGCCGCCATCGCGGTGATCGCCATCCCGCTCGCCGCCAACGCGCTGTTCTCCGGTGCGTTCTCGAACGTCGCCGACAACCTCGGCAGGGTGCCGGCCGCTGTCGTGAACAACGACAAGCTGATCACCACGACCGCCGCCGACGGAACGCAGTCGACGGTGTACGCCGGCCGCGGACTCGTCACAGAGCTCACGGGGCCGAACCAGACAGGGTTCGACTGGAACGTCACCAACAGCGATGATGCCGCGAAGGGCCTCGCAGACGGCACGTACTACGCGGTGCTCACGATCCCCGAGAACTTCTCCGCCCAGATCAACACGCTCGGCACCCCCGCTCCCGCACAGGGCTCGGTCTCGATCGTGACCGACGACGCGCACGGCTACCTCTCCGGTGTGGTCGCCAGCACCGTGGGCACGGCTCTGAAGGCCGGCTTTGGCGAGACCATCACGGCGCAGGTGCTCACCGGCGTGTACTCCGGGCTCGGAACGGTCGGCACGCAGCTCTCGACCGCCGCGAACGGCGCGGGCCAGCTCGCCTCGGGCGCATCCGGCCTCACCGACGGGCTCAACCAGCTCGCGACAGGGGCCTCCTCTGCGGCGTCGGGAGCAGGGTCCCTGAGTTCGGGCATCGACACCTACACCGGCGGCGTGGACTCGCTCGCCGACGGCGTCTCGACGCTCGATTCCCAGGCGGGCAGCCTCTCGCGCCTCTCGGGCGCGGTGAGCGACTACACCGACGGCGTCTCGACGCTGGCCGGCGGCTTCTCCCAGTTGCAGTCGGGCTTCGTGGCCGCGGTGAACAGCAACCCGAACCTGCCCGACGCGACCAAGCAGCAGCTGCTCGGCAGTTACGCGCAACTCTCGGGTGGACTGAACCAGGCGGCGGCCGGCGGTTCGACGCTGTCGTCGCAGACGGCGTCGGGTCTGGATGCCCTGCAGGGCGGCATCGCACAGCTCTCGTCGGGGGCATCCCAGCTCTCGGGCGGTTCTGCACAGCTGCGCTCGGGCGCCTCTGATCTCTCGGGCGGCCTCACGACCCTCGCGTCGGGCGTACAGCAGTCGGCGGCAGGGGCCGCTCAGCTCACCAGCGGAGCGACCACGCTGCAGTCGGGCCTCCAGACGGGGGCGGATGCCCTGACGAAGTCGGCGGCGACCGACCCGGCCGCGTCGGCGGCTGTCGCGGCGAACCCCATCGCCGTCGACGTGTCGACCCAGAACAGCGCCGGCGGCATCGGCAGCGTCATCGCGGTGCTCGTGGTGCCCGCCGGCCTGTGGTTCGGGGCGCTCGCGATCTTCCTGTTCCTCCGGCCCATCCGGGCGTCGCTGCTGGCGAGCTCGACGCCGACCGGTCGCCTCGCCGTGCGTCTGTTCGGGCGCGCCTCAGTGTTCGCCGCGCTCCAGGCGATCGTCGTCATCGCCTACCTGCAGTTCAGCCTCAACCCGGCGTGGAGCTCGCTTCCCGCGCTGCTCGGCTTCGGGCTGCTGGTGGCGCTGGCGTTCACGGCCTTCCACCAGTTTCTGACGGCCGCCTTCGGGCGGGTCGGGGCCGTGATCTCGCTCATCCTGTTCGCTGTGCAGATCGCGACGACCGCCGGAATCTACCCGGTCGAGATCCTGGCAGGGCCGTTCCAGTTCATCAACGCGATCTCGCCGCTGGCATATGCCGTCTCGGGCATACAGGGCATTCTCACCGGAGGGGCCGCAGGGCCCGTCTGGACGAGCGTCGGCGTTCTGGCGGTGCTGCTCCTGCTGAGCCTGGTGTTCGCCACGGCGGCACTGGCGCGGCGGCGACGCCCGGAGCGTACCGGCTGGTTGCTCGTGGGTGCCCCGGAGCGCAGCACCGGGGTGCGCCGTGCCGCGGCGGTCGCGGCGGTCTCTGCGCCGGTGGCGAGTGCGTCTGCGGGTGGGGCGTCTGTTTCTGCGGTTGCCGCGCCGTCGGGTGCGTGACACTGCGGGTGCGTGACATCGCGGGTGCGTGACATTGGGGCGACCAGCGTGTAACGTTGGTGGGTCGGCTCTTGACACCGCGCACTGCGCGGATGGGTTTGTAAGTCAGGTGGGCCGGTTTCTCGTTTCGTGCGCCAGTGTTCGTTGCTGGCAAGGGTGCGGCGCAATATGGATGCGTCGTTCACGACAGTGCACAAGCGCAACAACACCGCACGAACGTGTGCATGGGTGTGAAGGCGCGGGGCGAGAACAATCACGTATGTGAAACGGCCCCGGCCAAAGACTGCCCGGGTTCAGCAAATGTCAATCGCAAAGGTATTGACCGCTTTGCCATGCAATTGAAATAACCCGGAAAGCATCATGCCCGATTACTCCAAGAAGTCCGCCACCGGCGGCAACAAGTTCGCACCCAAGGGCGCAGCGGGTGCCCGCAGCGCCGGCCACCGCGGTTCCCGGAGCGCCGACGCCGGCGCGCCCAAGAAGGCCCGCTGGAACGCCGACGAACGCGCCGCCCGAGGCGCCGCCCCCACCAGCCGGGGCGAGCGGCCCAACTGGGAGCCGCGGGGCGCTGCTCCGTCGCGCGAGTCCAGCAGCTACAGCGACCGCAACGGTCGCCCGTCGTACGGCGACCGCAACGCGTCCGGCGCAGGCCGCAGCGAGCGCCCGTCGTACGGTGACCGGCCCGACCGCGGTGCGCGCACAGAGCGTCCGAGCTATGGCGACCGTGGAGCATCCGCTGGCCGTTCCTCGTACGGTGACCGCCCGGAGCGCACCGAGCGCCCGTCGTACGGCGACCGCAACTCCTCCGGCGCTGGTCGCACGGAGCGCCCGTCATACGGTGACCGTGGAGCATCCACGGGCCGCCCGTCGTACGGCGACCGCAACGCGTCCGGCGCGGGCCGCACCGAGCGCCCGAGCTACGGTGACCGTGGAGCATCCGCTGGCCGTTCCTCGTACGGTGACCGCCCCGACCGCGGTGCCCGCACCGAGCGTCCGAGCTACGGAGACCGGGGAGCATCCACCGGCCGTCCCTCGTACGGCGACCGCACCGAGCGCACCGAGCGCCCTTCCTACGGCGACCGCCCCGCTCGCACGGAGCGCCCCTCCTACGGCGACCGTCCCGACCGTGGTGCGCGCACCGAGCGCCCCAGCTACGGCGACCGCCTCGCCCGCACCGAGCGCCCGTCGTACGGCGACCGCAGTGAGCGCCCGGCCCGCACCGAGCGCCCGAGCTACACCGAGCGCCCCGGCCGCCCGGAGCGGCCCACCTACGGCGACCGCCCCGAGCGTGGCGACCGGAGCGACCGCCCCGCGCGCTCGTTCGACGACCGCCGCGACTCCAACACCGACCGCGCCGCCCGTGGCAGCGACTTCTACCCGAAGCGCGAGAACACCAGCTACAGCGACGGCCAGGGCACGGCAGCAGCCGGCCGCTTCGGCGCCGGCGACGACGTCGTGCTCGAACGCCTCGAAGCCGAGGTGACCACCGCCAGCGACGTCGTCGACAAGACGTTCGGCGACCTCGGACTCGGCGACAACATCACCCGCCAGCTGGCGTCGATGGGTGCTCCGAGCCCCTTCCCGATCCAGGCCGCGACCATCCCCGACGTTCTCGCCGGCAAGGACGTTCTCGGCCGGGGCAAGACCGGCTCGGGCAAGACCATCGCGTTCGGCGCCCCGCTCGTCGAGCGCCTGATGGAGAACGACGGAGCCAAGGGCCGCAAGCCCGGCCGCCTGCCCCGTGCGCTCATCCTGGCCCCGACCCGCGAACTCGCGATGCAGATCGACCGCACCGTGCAGCCCATCGCCCGCTCGGTCGGCCTGTTCACCACCCCGATCTTCGGCGGTGTGCCGCAGTTCAAGCAGGTGAGTGCCCTGCAGCGTGGCACCGACATCATCATCGCGACCCCCGGTCGCCTCGAAGACCTCATCGAGCAGGGTCGCCTCGACATCTCGCAGGTCAAGCTCGTCGTTCTCGACGAGGCCGACCACATGTGCGACCTGGGCTTCCTCGAGCCGGTGCAGCGCATCCTGCGCCAGACCGCCCCGAAGAGCCAGAAGCTGCTCTTCTCGGCCACCCTCGACAAGGGTGTCGCCAAGCTCGTCAACGAGTTCCTCGTGGAGCCGGCCGTGCACGAGGTCGCCGGTGAAGACCAGGCCTCCTCGACGATCGACCACCGCGTTCTGCTCATCGAGCAGCGCGACAAGCGTGCGATCATCGAGCAGCTCGCGAGCGGCGAGGGCAAGACGCTGATCTTCGCCCGCACCCGTGCCTTCGCCGAGGAGCTGGCCGACCAGCTCGACGACGCCGGCATTCCGTCCACGTCGCTGCACGGCGACCTCAACCAGTCCCGCCGCACGCGCAACCTCCAGCTGCTCACCAGCGGCCGGGTCAACGTGCTGGTCGCGACCGATGTGGCGGCACGCGGCATCCACGTCGACGACATCAACCTGGTCATCCAGGCCGATGCTCCCGACGAGTACAAGACCTACCTGCACCGTTCGGGCCGCACCGGCCGCGCGGGCAAGCAGGGCACGGTCGTGACGCTCATCTCGAAGTCGCGTCGTCGTCGCATGGACGAGCTGCTCGGCCGCGCCGACATCGAGGCGACGATGGTTCCGGCAGCCCCCGGCGACCGCCTCATCGACGACCTGCAGAGCGCCGGCATCTGATCCCGTGGCGCGCCCTCGCGGCGCGCCACCTGTATTCGCAGCACCTTCCGCAGCACAGAGCCACAGCAGGCTTGACCGAGACGGGCTCCGGATGCTCCACCCACGGGTGGGCATCCGGAGCCCGTCTCTGCGTTCCCCGTGCCCAGTGCAGCCTTCGACGCCTCGGCGTCAGGCAGCGGGGGGCGCGGTCTCGACAGGGGTGAGGCGGGCGGCCGCGCGGGCCTTCTGGCGGCGGGCGATCACGCCCTCGGCGACCCCCGAGGCCAGCAGGATGAACAAGCCGAACAGCCCGACGCCGGGAATGAACGAGAGCGCGAACGCCGCCGCCATCGAGCAGGTGGCGACGACAGCGGGGGTGAGTCGCAGCGTGCCGCGCACCGCCTCGATCTGCATCTCGGGCCGGCGCACGATCATGATGAGCTGCACCAGGCCGGTCAGCGACGTCACGAGCATCGTGCCGATGTAGAGCCCCGAGGTGACCGACCCGACCGTCGTGCCCTGGCCGAGCAGTTCGGTCGGGAACGGCAGGAAGACGATCGACAGCAGCCAGGCGAAGTTCACCCACACCAGGCGCAGCGTGTAGCCGTCGATCAGGCGGTAGATCTGGTGGTGCATCAGCCAGAAGCGCGCGATCACGACGAAGCTGAGCACGAACAGCAGCAGCTGCTGCATGTTGTCGGCGAGGAACTCCGCCGGGGGAGTCGACCTCAGGTCGCCGGCGGCGTCGACGAGCGGCAGGATCAGCAGCGTGACGGCGATCGCGATGACCGCATCGCTGAGGTTGACGAGTCGGTCGTAGCCGCGGGTGAACACCATGCGGCCATTATTCCGCGACAGGTACCCCGCCCGTGCGGCGCCCGCCGAGCATCCCGAGCCCCAGCACCGTGACGGCGCCGACGGCGGCGATCGCACCGGCCAGCCAGAAGTCGAAGGAGATGCCCGCAGAGCTCACGGCGATGGCCCCGACCGTCGAACCGGCCGCGATGGAGATCTGGATGGTCGTCACGAACAGTGCCAGCCCGCCCTCCGCCACGGCGGGGGCCGCATCGATGACCCACGTCTGCATAGCGAGCGGCAGACCGCCCCAGATCACACCCCAGAGCGCGAGCACGAGGAACGCCCCGGTCGATGAGCCGGCAACGAGGGGCAGCAGGATGATCGAGCCGGCCGCTATCGCCATCGCGCCGACGACGGTGGCGGTGATGCTGCGGCTGAGCGCGAAGCCGGCGAGGAAGTTGCCGATCACGCCGGCCACACCGAAGACGAGGAGGGCGAGGGTGATCGTCGCGGGCTCGAGGTGCACGAGCTGTTCGAGGTACGGAGACACGAAGGTGTAGGCCGCGAACTGCGCGAAGAAGACGAAGGTGGCTCCGATCAACCCGATCCGGGCCCTCGGAACCTTCAGCAGCGCGATGAGGGTCGACGGCCGCACCCGCAGCACGGAGGGCAGCTTCGGCAGCAGAACGAGCTGTCCGACCAGAGACACCAGGGCGAGCCCGGCGCCGATCACGAAGGCGAGCCGCCAGCTCGCGAGCGACGAGACGAGCGCACCGAGCGGCAGGCTGACGACCGTGGCGACCGAGATGCCGGCGGTGATGAACGAGGTCGCACGGATGACCGACCCGGGTTGCACGAGGCGCGACGCCACGGCGGCGCCGATCGCCCAGAAGCCGCCGAGCGCGGCGCCGAGCAGCAGCCGCGCGAGCAGCAGCACGGTGAAGTTCGGGGCCAGGGCGCCGAGCACGTCGGCGACCACGAGCGCGGCGGAGAGGGCCAGCAGCACCAGGCGACGGTCGACGCTCGACGACGCGATGGTGACCGCCGGAGCGCTGACGGCCGCGGCCAGGCCGGTGGCCACGACGACGAGGCCGGCGGTGCCGATGCTCACGTCGAGGTCGGAGGCGATCGCCGGCAGCAGCCCGATCGGCAGGAACTCCGAGAGCACCAGCACGAACGAACCGAGGGCGACGGAGGCGACGGCGAGCCAGCTCCGCGTGTCGGTGCGGGTGGTCGGCGCGGGCGGAAGCTGGACTGCCGCTGTGTCTGTGCTCATGGGGAGCTACAAGACAGCGGCCCTCCGATTCATTCCGCCGAATCGCTTGCCCAATATGAACAGTTCGTTACAGCTCTGGCCCGGAGTCTGAGAATCGACACATGAACCGTACAGTTTTCTGGTGGCCCTGTTTTTCACCGCAGGCCGCTTCGCAGTGATTTGACGAACGAAGGAACCTTTGTGCGATTGAACAGCACCCCCTCCCACCGCATGCCGAGAGCCGTCGCTCTGGTCGCATCCGTGACCCTCGCGGCGGGCCTCAGCGTCGGAGCCGCAGGCACGGCGTCGGCCGCATCCGCCCCCGTCGACATCGACATCGTGAACATCAACGACTTTCACGGGCGCCTGGAGGCCAACGGCACGACGGCCGGCGCCGCCGTGCTCGCCGGGGCGGTGGAGTCGTTCCGCGCGGCCAACCCGAACACGATCTTCGCGTCTGCCGGTGACAACATCGGCGCGTCGACGTTCACCTCGTTCATCCAGGACGACCAGCCCACCCTCGACGCGCTCGACGCGATGAAGCTCGACGTGTCGTCGGTCGGCAACCACGAGTTCGACAAGGGAGCGAGCGACCTCGAGAACCGTGTCGAGCCGGCCGCGGACTTCCCGTACCTGGCCGCCAACATCTTCGACAAGGCGACCGGTGAACCGGCGTTCGACCAGTACTTCGTGAAGGATGTGGCGGGCATCCGTGTCGGCTTCATCGGCGCCGTGACCGAAGAACTGCCGTCGCTGGTCAGCCCCGCCGGCCTGGCCGATGTCACCGTCGGCCCCATCGTCTCGAGCGTGAACACGGTCGCCGACGAGCTGAAAGACGGCGACGACGCCAACGGCGAGGCCGATGTGATTGTTCTGCTGGTGCACGAGGGTGCGGCGACCCCCGAGCCGGCCGCGCCCGACTCGGCCTTCGGCAAGATCGTCGGGGGAGTGAACGCGAACGTCAGCGCGATCATCAGCGCCCACACCCACCAGCTGTACAACTACGAGGCACCCGTGCCCGGGGTCGCGGGCGCGACCCGGCCCGTTCTGCAGACCGGTTCGTACAGCATGGATCTCGGCCACCTCGCCCTCTCTGTCGACCCCGACACGAAAGAGCTGCTCAGCATCTCCTCCGAGGTTCTGCCGCTGACCGACGCCGACGATGACGACGCACCTCTCTACCCCGCCGACCCGGCCGTGCAGAGCCTTGTCGACAAGGCCGTCGAGACCGCCGATGTGCTCGGCAGCGTCGAGACCGGCACCATCACGGCCGACTTCAACCGCGCCCGTCAGTCCGACGGCAGCGAGAACCGCGGCGGCGAGTCGACGCTCGGCAACTTCGTCGCCGACGTGCAGCTCTGGTCGACCGAAGATGCCGGCTCAGAGGTCGCCTTCATGAACCCCGGTGGCCTCCGCACCGACGTCAGCTACGCGGGCGCCGGCGACGCCGACGGTTCGGTCAGCTTCAAAGAAGCGGCGAGCGTGCAGCCCTTCGCCAACACCCTGGTGACGACGACCCTCACCGGTGCGCAGATCAAGCAGGTGCTCGAAGAGCAGTGGCAGCCGGCCGCGGCCACCCGCCCGTTCCTGAAGCTCGGCGTCTCGAAGTCACTCGCCTACACCTACGACCCCGCTGCCGCTGCTGGTTCGCACGTGACGTCGATGACGCTGAACGGCGCCCCGCTGGCCGCCGACCGGGCCGTGAAGGTGACCGTCAACTCGTTCCTGGCGTCGGGTGGCGACAACTTCTTCACCCTCGCGAAGGGCACGGCTGCCGCCGACTCCGGCAAGATCGACCTGCAGTCGATGGTCGACTACTTCGCCGAGTTCAAGGTGGCGACGCCCGATGACGCTCAGCGCGCAGTCGGTGTCGCCTACGACGGTGCTCTGGATGCCGCGGCCGGCGTTCAGGCGGGCCAGTCCGTCACGGTGAACCTCTCCTCGCTGCTGTTCAGCGGGGGTGAGCCGAGCGCGACGACGGTCGACGTGGTGGCGGGTGGCCAGGTCATCGGCAGCGCTCCGATCGACCCGTCGATCGTGGACACGACAGACGAGGTCGGGCGGGCATCCGTCACGTTCACCGTTCCTGCCACCGCCGCGGTCGGCGACGTGATCTCGGCGTCCGTGCCCGGAACCGGCACGACTGCTGCACTGCTCACGGTGACCTCGGCGGCCGCAGTGCCGCCGGTGGTTCCCGGCACGCCGGGCACGCCGACGCCGACGCCTGCTCCGACTGGCCCGGGTACGCCCGGCGGGCTCGCGAACACGGGTGCGAACGGCGCGGAGAGCGTCGGGCTCGGTGCCCTGGCGCTGCTCGCGCTCGTAATCGGAGGGGCTGCGGTGGCCCTGCGCCGCCGACGCACCGCCTAGCGCGCTCGGCACTTCCCGAGGGGTGGGCCTGTGGAGAACTGTTTCTCCACAGGTTCACCCCTTTCGGCTTTCGTGTCAGGGGTCGAATCTAGACTGGTCGCATGACGACGAACCCCCGCACCGAGTATTCCGAGGCCGAACCCCCGCCCTCGGAGTACCCGGAGTCGGAGTACCCCGGGTTCGAGCCGCCGATGCCCGACTACGCCGAGCCCGAGTACCCCGACTTCGATTCGTTCTCGTTCGACGGGCCCTCCGGCGGTGGCGGTGCGGGTGGCGGCGGTGCGGCTGCGCGCGGTTTGCGTGGGCCCGCAACCCCGCCGGTGATTCGCGCCCGGCCGGCGCTCGGCGAAGACGCCCGCGCCGTGCTGAAGCGGGTGTTCGGTTACGACGACTTCCGCGGCGACCAGGCGGCCGTCATCGACCAGGTCGCCGGCGGTGGCGACGCCGTGGTGCTGATGCCGACCGGTGGCGGCAAGTCGCTGTGCTACCAGATACCGGCGCTGCTCCGGGAGGGCACCGGGGTTGTCGTCTCGCCGCTCATCGCCCTGATGCAAGACCAGGTCGACGCGCTGCTGGCGGTGGGCCTGAACGCTGCGTACCTCAATTCGACGCAGGATGCGCGGGAGCGCGAACGCGTCGAGACCGCCTATCTGGCGGGGGAGCTCGACCTGCTCTACGTCGCGCCCGAGCGTCTCTCTTCAGAGGCGACGAAGCGCTTCCTCGACCGCGGAACCATCTCCCTGTTCGCGATCGACGAGGCACACTGTGTGTCGCAGTGGGGTCACGACTTCCGCCCCGACTACCTCGGGCTCTCCGAGCTGGCCGACCGGTGGCCGTCGATCCCGCGTCTCGCGCTGACGGCGACCGCCACAGAGGCCACCCACAAGGAGATCACCGAGCGACTGCAGATGGGCCGCGCGAAGCACTTCGTCGCCAGCTTCGACCGGCCGAACATCCGGTACCGCATCGAGAACAAGGCCGAGGTGCGGCACCAGCTGCTGTCGCTCATCCGCACCGAGCACGCCGGTGACGCGGGCATCGTGTACGGGCTGTCGCGCAAGACCGTCGAGCAGACGGCCACCTTCCTGGCCTCGAACGGCGTCAACGCGCTGCCCTACCACGCCGGCCTCGACGCCGGCACGCGGGCCCGCACGCAGTCGCGGTTCCTCCGCGAAGACGGGGTGGTGATCGTCGCGACGATCGCCTTCGGCATGGGCATCGACAAGCCCGACGTGCGCTTCGTCGCCCACATCGACCTGCCGAAGTCGGTCGAGGGCTACTACCAGGAGACCGGCCGGGCCGGCCGCGACGGCCTGCCCTCCACCGCGTGGCTCGCCTACGGCCTGCAAGACGTCGTGCAGCAGCGGCGCATGATCGAGCAGTCGCCGGGTGACGCCTCGCACCGGCGCAAGCTCTCCTCCCACCTCGATGCGATGCTGGCCCTCTGCGAGACGGTCGACTGCCGCCGGGTCAACCTGCTCGGCTACTTCGGGCAGACGAGCACACCCTGCGGCAACTGCGACACCTGCCTCACGCCGCCCGAGGCGTGGGATGGCACGGTGCCCGCCCAGAAGCTCCTCTCCACCGTTGTTCGGCTGCAGCGCGAGCGCAACCAGAAGTTCGGCGCCGGGCACCTCATCGACATCCTCCGCGCGAAGAAGACGCCGCGCGTCACCCAGTACGGGCACGACGACCTGGCTGTCTGGGGCATCGGCAGCGACCTCTCCGAGCAACAGTGGCGCGGCGTCGTGCGGCAGCTGCTCGCGAAGGGCCTGCTCGCGGTGAACGACGACGGTTTCGGCACGCTCGTGCTGGCCCCCGCCAGCGCGGCGGTGCTGAGCGGCGCGACCACGGTCTCGCTGCGCACGGAGCCCGACCGCCCGGCGGGGCGCTCGGGCTCGGGTTCCGGCTCCGGCTCGTCCGGTTCCGGCCGCGCGCGGGCCTCGGCCGTGGCCGACCTCTCTGACGACGCGGTGCCCGTGTTCGAGGCCCTCCGCGCCTGGCGCTCGGCGACGGCGAAGGAGCTGGGCGTCCCCGCCTACGTGATCTTCCACGACGCCACCCTCCGCGAGCTCGCCACCCGCCGCCCCGCCGCCCTCGCCGACATCGACGGAATCCCCGGCATCGGCCAGAAGAAGCTCGACACCTTCGGCGAGGCCCTCCTCGAGGTGGTGGCCGCCACCCCCTGACC
>NZ_PSTT01000053.1 GCF_002931235.1 Subtercola sp. Z020
TCTCGGTCGCGAGCAGGGCGACGAGGCTGTTCGCCGCGGCGTAACTGTCGAGGGCGACGACGCTCTGCACCGGGCACTCCAGCCAGACGGCGGCGCGGGGCGCGGCGGCGCGGGGTCTCTGGGCGGAGACGCGCGGGTGGCCGGGGTGCTGCTCGCGGCGGGCGCCGGCACGCGCATGGGCCAGCCGAAGGCGCTGGTGCGGGGCGGGCGCGGCGAGGCGTGGGTCGTGCCGGGCGGGCGCGGCGAGGCGTGGGTCGTGCGGGGTGCGCGGGTTCTGTTGGACTCCGGATGCTCGCCCGTCGTGGTGGTGATCGGTGCGGCCGCGGCAGACGTTCGCGCGGTGCTGGCGGCGGCGCTCGGCGCGGAGCCCCGACTCGTGGTCTGCGAGGCGGCGGACTGGGCCGACGGTATGGGGGCGTCGTTGAGGGCCGGGCTCGGTGCGGTGGCGGCGAGTGCGGGCGCGGGTGCGGGCGAGAGCCCGGGCGCGGGTGCGGGTGGGGGTGGGGGTGCGAGCCTGGACGCAGTCGCAGTCGCAGTCGCAGACGCAGACGCAGTCGCAGTCGCAGTCGCAGACGCAGACGCAGACGCAGCAGAATCGCAGCCCGAGGTGGTCGGGGCGCTCATCACCCTCGTCGACACACCCTCGCTCCGCGTCGAGACGATCGCTCGGGTACGCGCGGAGGCCTTCCGGGGCGGCCGAGGCCTCGCCGCGGTCGGCGACCACGCCCTGGTGCAGGCGACGTTCGACGGTCGGCCCGGGCATCCGGTGTTCCTCGGCCGGGCGCACTGGGCGCCGCTCGCCGCTGAGTTGCACGGTGATTCGGGAGCCCGGCGGTACCTGCTCGCCCGCGGCGCCGCCCCGGTGGAGTGCGCCGACCTCGAACCGGGCCACGATGTCGACAGCCTGCGTCCGCCGTCGCGGGAGACGCAGGGGGCCGACGGCTCCGCAGGTCAGCGGGGCGACTCCAGCTCGTCGAGGTCGGTGTAGAGCCGGTTGATCGCGGCGATGCGGGTGCGCGTCGTGCGACTCGAATGGCCGAGGGTCTCGGTCGCGAGCAGGGCGACGAGGCTGTTCGCCGCGGCGTAACTGTCGAGGGCGACGACGCTCTGCACCGGGCACTCCAGCCAGACGGCGGCGCGGGCGGCGTGACGCTCGGCGGAGTCGTCGGCGAGGAGGATGACGGGTGCGCCGAGTGCGGCCGCGGCATCCACGATCCGTGAGAAGCCGGCGGGGCGGCGGCGGAACCCGACGAGGACGACCGCGTCGGCGGCGGTCAGCCCACGGAGTTCTTCGGCGATCGACTGGCCGGGCTGGGGGGCGAGGCGAACGTCGGCGAGGCCCTGCACGAGTTGTTCGCGAAGGTGCAGGGCGACGGGGTAGGAGTTGCGGAGCCCGATGACGACCACGCGGCGGGCCTGGGCGATCAGGCCGGCTGCGGCGGCGAGGCGCCCATCGGCGGCGAGGGCGAGCACGGCCCGGAGGTTGGCGAGCTCTCGCTCGAGGTGCGCTTCGAGCGTCGGCGTCGGGCTCGGGGTCGGGCCGGTGGCGGCGCCGCGCGCGATGCCGGGGCGCGCGGCCGCCGGTGCGATGGCCGCTGGCGCAGGGGCAGCCGGCGCTGGGGCCGCTGGCGCAGTGGCCGCCGATGCAGCGGCGGCGTGCGCCGAGCCGAGGGTGATGCCGCCGAGCGGAACGCCCTGGCCCCGCAGCGCCCGGGCATGGGCCCGCACCTCCTGGGCGTCGGCGTAGCCGAGACTGCGGAAGAGGCGGCTCACGGTGGCCTTCGACACTCCGCTGAGGCCCGCGAGCTCGCTGGCGTTGTAGACGGCGAGGTCGTCGAGGTGGTCGAGGATCACGTCGGCGGCGCGCTGCTCCTGCGGCGAGAGCTCACCGTACGCGTCGGCGATCCGCTGCCCGATGGGGGCGGGCACTGCGTCGGAGGCGGGCACGGTCACGCGGGATGCGCTGCGACCAGCGCGCGCACGGCCGCCTCGAAGGCATCGGTTGCGGCGGCCACGTCTTCTGCCAGCACGTGCTCGTCGGGGTGGTGGCTGACACCCCCGCGGCAGCGGATGAACAGCATCGCGAAATCGGTGACGTCGGCCACAGCCATCCCGTCGTGCCCGGCGCGACTGAGCAGCAGCATCGGGTCGGTCTGGCCGGTGCTCCGGATGCCCGTTTCGATCGCCGCGCGGAGTCGGGGGCTGCAGGCGACGGCGGGGGCGCTGTGCGTCTGGCGGGATTCGACGGTGAGCCCCCGGCGCGCGGCGACCGCGGCCATGGCGTCGCCCAGCTGCTGCCAGACGCGGTCGCGGTCGTCGTCGAACTCCGCACGGAGGTCGAGGCTCAGTTCGACGCGGCCGGGAATCACGTTGACCGCGTTCGGGAAGACGTCGAGGTGGCCCACCGTGGCGATGAGCCCGGCGCCGCGCGCGGTGCTCTCGATGAGGGAGACGATCTCGGCCGCACCGGCCAGGGCGTCGTGGCGTCGGTCGAAGGGGGTGCCGGAATGGCCCGCCTGGCCGGTGACCGTGATGGCGAAACGGCGGGCTCCGGCGATGGACGAGACGATGCCGAGGGCGTGACCGGCCTCCTCGAGGTACGGGCCCTGCTCGATGTGCGCTTCGAGGTAGCCGACGAGATCGTCGGGGCGCCGGGCGGCGGCGGCAAGGCCGGTCGGCGCGCTGGCGTCGGTCACGGCATCAGGAGCCGGCGTTTCGAGCGTGGGATCGAGCCCGAACGCGGTGTACGCGTCACGGAGGGTGATGCCCTGCTCGTCGACGAGGTCGAGCCAGTCGGGGTCGAAGGTTCCGGCGAGCGCTCGGCTGCCGAGCAGGGCCCGGCCGAAGCGGGTGCCCTCTTCGTCGCCGAACGCGACCACTTCGAGCGCGAACGGAAGGTCGATGCCGCTGGAATGGATGCGATCGACTGTGGCGATGGCGATGAGGACGCCGAGGATCCCGTCGTAGCGCCCGGCAGCGGGAACGGTGTCGAGGTGCGAGCCGAGCAGCAGGGCCGGGAGCCCGGGGGTGCGGCCTTCGAGGCGGCCGCACTGGTTGCCTGCGGCGTCTTGCCAGGTGCGCATGCCGGCTTCGAGCATCCACTTCGCGGCGAGCGCGTTGACGGCGCGATGCTCGTCGGTGAGGTAGACCCGGCGGATCAGGCCGCCGGGCAGGGTGCTGTAGGCGGCGAGTTCGTCGCAGCGGGCGAGCAGCGAGACGGCGCCGGTGCGGTCGAGGGGCCCGGTGGCGGGCGTCGCGTGCGGGGCTGCGGATTCGTACGGGGCTGCGGCTTCGAGCGGGGCTGCGGCTTCTGTCACAGGTCGACCGTCTCCAGGGCGGCCAGCTCCACCGCGCGCGCTTCGTCGGCAGCGCGTTCGTCGGCAGCGCGTTCATCGGAATAGAAGTCGAGGGCGGCGCCGACTCCCCCGCCGGCCGACACCCCGGCGCCTGCGCGGCGCAGCACCTGCTCGAGGGCGGCGAGCGTCGTGAGCACCGTGTCACGCCGAGCGTTGTAGCCCATCGTGCCGATGCGCCAGACCTTGCCGTGCAGCGGGCCGAACGAGGTTCCGATCTCGATGCCGTAGTCGTCGAGCAGTTCCCCGCGCACCGCGTCGCCCGAGACCCCCTGCGGGATGTACACCGCCGTCACGTTGTTCATCTTGTGCGAGACGTCGCCGAAGACCTCGAGCCCGAGGCCGCGGAGGCCCTCGAGCATGGCGCCGCCGTGCATCCGGTGCCGTTCGACGGCGACGTCGATGCCCTCCTCGACGAGCAGGCGGGCGCACTCGCGCGCGGCGTAGAGCATCGACGTGGCCTCGGTGTGGTGATTGAGACGCTTCTCGCCCCAGTAGTCGAAGATCATGGCGAGGTCGAAGTAGTTCGACCGGATGGGTGCGCGGAGCACCTCGTCGCCGTCGGTGCGGATGCCCGCCTCGATGCTCTTGCGAGAGTCGATGAGCTCCACGGCGCGCGGCGAGAAGGTGGCCGGCGCAGATCCGCTCGGGCCGGCCAGGCATTTCTGCAGGCCCGCCGTGACGGCGTCGAGGCCCCAGGCATCCGCCTCGAAGGCGTTGCCGGCGAGGGATGCCGTGACATCCGTGTAGAAGATGACGCCGTGTTCGCGGCAGATCGCGCCGAGTTCGTCGAGGGGCTGGGCCATCGTGGTGGAGGTGTCGCCGTGCACGACCGCGAGGATCTTCGGTTGCGTCTCGCGTATGGCGCGCTCGATCTGCTCGGGCGTGAAGACGGTGCCCCACTCGGCCTCGATGACGTGCACCTCGGCGCCGGAACGCTCGGCGATCTCGCGGAGCAGGTGACCGAACCGGCCGAAGACCGGCACGAGCACGCGGTCGCCGGGCTCGATCATGCTGATGAGGGCCGCTTCGATGCCGGCGCGCGAGGTTCCGTCGATGAGCAGCGTCTGTTCGTTCGCCGTGCGGAACACCTCGCGGTAGAGCGCCATGGTCTCGGTCATGTAGGCCGTCATCGCCGGGTCGTACTGGCCGAGCAGCTGGGCGGACAGGGCGCGCAGCACCCGGGGGTCGGCGTTGATCGGGCCCGGGCCCATGAGCAGGCGGCTGGGCGGGTTGATCGGCAGGCTGGCCATGGGGTCTCCGGATGCTCGTGAATCAGATGTTTCAGGGTAGCACTCGTGCAACAGATGTTTCAGAGCGCGGCGAAGTCGGCGACGCGGATGCGGGCGTGCACACCCTTGACGATGTCGACCACCTGCGAGATGTTGAAGTCGGTCGCGGCGCTGAGGTACGCGTAGGCGAGGTGCGGATCCATGCCGTACCGCGCTCCGAGCAGCCCGATCGCTGCGCGCACGCAGTGCTGCACCGCCTCGTCGAGATCGACGCTCAGACCGGTCGGTACGAGGAACTCGCGGGTCTCGGCGAGCGGCCCGACGAGCCGGCCGAACTGCTGCAGGGCATCCTGCTGCTCGACGACGTCGAAGCGCACCGTCACCCGAAGCGACGCCTCCATCGCGGTGAGCGCGACCTCGCCGTCGCCCTGCGCGAAGTGCGGATCGCCGACGTAGGCGAGGGCGCCCGGTACCTGCACTGGGAGGTAGAGCGCGCTGCCGGCGGTCAGCAGGTTGATGTCGATGTTGCCCCCGTGCGGGCCGGGCGGCACCGAGTGCGGGCGGGTGTCGCCCGAGACGGCGACGCCCATGATGCCGAGGAACGGCGCGAGGGGAAAACGCACCACCTGCGGGCCGCCGGGCGTGACCGGCAGGGTGCCGACCCGGCGGCCATCCGGATCTTCGTCGACCGCCGAGAAGACGCTCACCGTCTCGAGGTCGGCGGGGTACTCCTCCGGCAGGGCCCCGCGGCTGTGCCGATTGGAGATCACGCCGTACGGAACGCGGGGCAGCGCCTCGACGAGCGTCATCTGCAGGAGGTCGCCCGGGCGGGCGCCGCGCACGCGGATCGGGCCGGTCACCACATGCGGGCCGTCGGAGCTGCGATCACGGGGGTAGTCGGAGCCGGCGAGAGCGATCGCGTCGTCGAGCACGTGGTCACGGTCGACGCCGTGGCCACGGAAGTAGCCGAGCGGGTCGCGACCCTGGTCTTCGAGGATGCCCTCGTGGCTCAGCGTGTCGATGGTGACCTCGTCGCCGGAGTCGACCTCGAGCACCGCCTCGTCTGCGGCGCAGGGCAGGCGGCCCCACAGCACGTTGCGGCCGGTGGCGGGCAGATAGTGTGGGGACCGGATCGGGCCGCTCTGCGGCTGGAGCGTGTCGAAGTCCATGTTCCCTCGTGCCTCTCGGTGCGTTCCAGGCCGGCTGCCCGGGGCAGCCGTTCGCCGGTCTTCTGCCGACCATCCGCCGACCCTTCGAGAGTAGTGCCGCGCCCCCCTGCGGCCGAGTGAGGAAACCGATGCTCCGACGACTCAGCAGCAACACGCCGAAGCTCCACCTCGGGCTGATGCTCGCCCTGACCTTCTCCACCGGCGTCGTCGACGCGGTCGGCTACCTCGGGCTCGACCGCGTCTTCACCGGAAACATGACCGGCAACGTCGTGATCCTCGGCATGGCACTGGCCGGTGCCGACGGCCTGCCGGTGATCGGGCCGGTGATCGCGCTGCTCAGCTTCATGCTCGGCGCGGTGATCGCGGGGCGGGTTCTGCGGCCGATCAAGGAGGGCTGGACGCATCGCAGCACGACGTTGCTCACAGTGGTCGCGGTGATCATGGTCGGGCTGGCGATCGCGTTGCTGATCTACGGCGGCACTCCCCCGAAGCCGGCCGAGTACATCGTGACGCTGTTCCTGGCCATCGCCATGGGCATCCAGGCGGGAACGGCGCGGCACATCGCGGTGAAGGATGTCACGACCGTGGTCGTCACGTCGACAATCACCGGGTTCGCAGCGGACTCGCGCCTGGCGGGCGGGAAGGGCCAGCCGTGGTTCCGCCGGGCGGCGGCGATCGTGCTGATCGCTGCGGGTGCTGGAGTGGGTGCACTGTTGCTGCGGCTCGGGCTCGGCTGGGGGGTGTCGCTCTCGGCGCTCATCACGGTGGTGGTGGCGCTGCTCGGCCACGTCGGTGCGCGGTACTCGTCGGCGGCGGCTTCGGCCGCGGCTCTCGAGGCCGAGCGGGCGACTCCTGCCGACGACCCGCAGGCGCCGCGCCCCGTCTAGGCCGCGCCCCGTCTAGGCCGCGCCCCGTCTAGGCCGCGGGGCGGGGGCGCTTCAGGCGCTGGCAGTGGGGGCAGAAGTGCGAGGAGCGGTTCATGAACTGCTCGCGCACGATGAGGTGGCCGCAGCGCGGGCACGGCTTGCCCTGCTGCCCGTACGCATTCAGGCTGTGCGAGAAGTAGCCGGAGGCGCCGTTGACGTTCACGTACTGCGCGTCGAAGCTGGTGCCGCCCTCGGCGAGCGCCTTCGTCACGACGAGGCGCACCTCGGCGAGCAGGCGGCGGGCGACACGCGGCCCGAGCGAGGCGGTCGGCTGCGCGTAGTGCAGTTTCGCAGCCCAGAGGGCCTCGTCGGCGTAGATGTTGCCGATGCCGCTGACGAGGGTCTGGTCGAGCAGCGCCCGCTTGATGCCGGTGCTCTTGCGCTGCAGCGCCCCGAAGAAGGTCGCCTCGTCGAACGCCGGGTCGAGGGGGTCGCGCGCGATGTGCGCGACCTGGCTGGGAATGAGGGCAGCCCACGCCGGGTCGAGAACGGCAGCCCCCGCGAACCCGGCCGCGCGACCGTCGGCGGTCGACACCAGCTCGTCGACCGCCATCGATCCGAAGATGCGCTGGTCGACGAAGTTCACCCAGAGCTCGCCGAGAGCGGGATGCTCGATGCTCACGCGGATGCGGAGCAGCCCGTCTTCGACCGCGCCGGGCGCACGGAGGAGCACCTGCCCGCTCATGCCGAGGTGAGTCACGAGGGCCCGGCCCGACGACAGCGGGAACCACAGGAACTTTCCGCGACGCACGGCCGCGAGCATCCGGTGCCCGGTGAGAAGGTCGGCGAACGGGCCGACGAGGGGGCTGTGCCGCTTGAGGGAGCGCGGGTCGAAGACTTCGACGCCGGTGATGAGGGAGCCAGAGACGGCGGGTTCGAGGCCGGCCCGCACGACCTCGACTTCGGGGAGTTCGGGCACTAGCGGCGGCGTTCGATCACGGGTGGATGCACGCCGGCACGATTGCGAACCGGCACTACGGCGTACCGGCGCTCAACAGCGCCTGCGCCTGGCGGGCCGCGACCGACTCGGCCTGCTTCTTGCTCGACCCCTCGCCGGTGGCACGGGCGAGCGCGCCGACGGTGACGGTCGCGATGAACGTCTTGCGATGGTCGGGGCCGCTCTCGGTGACCTCGTAGACGGGCGCGTCTGCGCCGAGGGATGCCGCCAGCTCCTGCAGGCCCGTCTTCGGGTCCATCGAGCGACCGAAGGTGTTCGGGTCTGACACCAGCGGTTCGACGAGGCGGAGTACGAGCGCGGTGGCGACGTCGCCGCCGAGGCCGAGGTACGTCGCACCGATCAGCGCCTCGACGGTGTCGGCGAGGATCGAGGCCTTCGCACGGCCACCGGTGAGGTCTTCGCCGCGGCCGAGCATCACGTACTCGCCGAGCCCGATCGTCGTGCCGATGCGGGCGAGAGCCACTGTGCTCACGAGACTGGCGCGGCGCTTGGCGAGCTCGCCCTCGTCGAGGTCGGGGTACCGCGTGTAGAGCATCACCGTGACGGCCTGGCCGAGCACCGAGTCGCCAAGGAACTCGAGGCGCTCGTTCGTCGGCACACCACCGTTCTCGTAGGACCACGAGCGGTGGGTGAGTGCCAGGTTCAGCAGGGCATCCGGAATCCCGACACCCAGGGTCGACAAAAGGTGCGCCCGGTCGGAACGTGCAGTCGTCTTGCTCACTGCCTCACTCCGACCCGGCGCACCCTGTGTGAAGACCGATCGCGTCGCCCGTCGGGCGCGCGGTCATCTCAGACGTCGGCGACCTTGCGGCCCTTGTACTCCAGGAACAGGGCGGTGCCTGCGGAGTCTTCGACGACCTTCGCGCGGTGCGGAAGGCTGTAGGTGGTCTTGCCGTTCTCGACGGTCTTGACCAGGGTCGGCGCGGTGGCCTTCCACTGTGCGCGGCGCATGCGGGTCGAGGCCCGCGACATCTTTCGCTTCGGAACAGCCATGAGCTAACTCTTTTCTCTCTCGGTGGGGCTCGCAGACGGAGTCTCACCGTCGGTTGCCGTGTCTGTGGAAGCTTCTCGATCCGTCTGATCTGACCCTGTCTCAGCGTGCGCACCGGAACCGGACTGGCCCAGCAGCCCGGTCAGCGCCGACCAGCGGGAATCGAACTCTTCCTGCGGTGCACGCTCGGGCAGATCTTCCAGCCGCTCACCCGTGACCGGGTCGAGTCCTGGGCAATCTGGCCGACAAACCGGCTGAAACGGGAGTGCGAGAACAACCGCATCCCTGATCAGAGGTTCGAGGTCGACATGGTCGGCCTCAACCTGATAATCAAAAGCTTCGTCAAGAGAATACGCGAAAAGCTCCGCAAACTCGACTCGAACCGGCATTTCGATGTCTTTGAGGCATCTGCCGCACACTCCGGAGGCCTCGGTGTCGACTCGCACGGTCGCCAGGATGCCGTCGTGCAGGCTCTCGAGGCGCGCATCCACCTCGAGTGTGGCGCCTGCCTGAACGGCGACGAGGCCTTCGCCCATCTTCTCCGGCACAACGATGTCGAGTTCGCGTTCGCGGAGCTCGCCGGGCTGGTGCATCAGGTCCCAGACGTTGGCCGTGAACGGGGTCTTGTTGAATTTGCTCACCGAGGGAGTTTACCGTGCTGCGGCGGGTGGTCGGCGGGTCGCTCGGTCGTTTGCAAGCGACGACGAAGCAAGGAATACGGCACCGCGGGCCGCGAGCGGTTCGTAGGCCGGCTGTTCCGATGGAGCCTCGGCGATGTCGCGCGCGCCCGCCAGCTGCAGAGACGCCAAGGTGAGCCTCGCGGCACCAATCGAGTTGAGGTCTTCGACGGAATCATTCGAGAACATCCATCCTGCGGATACCACCAGATGATCGATGGTTTTAACCGCCGATGCTTCCGACGCGACCAGGCCAGAGGCGACCAGAACAAGGAGGAACTGGGCAACATCGATTCCATATTCGTCAGTTTCGAAGGGGAGCAGCGACGCGAACTGAGACCAGAGCGCCGGAATGTTCTTCCTAGCCTTCCGACCACGGTGCGAGATGAGGAGGTCGCGCCCCTCTCGCCGCACCAGTCCCAGTCGTTCGGTCAGCACGACGAGAGAATCCACCAGATGATCGTGCGCGTCTTTCTCGTACGGAGGCAGCCAGCGGGCGTCCGAGTCGATCTTCGACGTCAGCAGGCGACCCGACGTTGCCGTCAACCGACCGTGGCGGGTCAAGGCGACTCGATTATGGTGAGCTTCCGAGAGGAGGAGCAGGAGGGGGTCCAAGCAGCGCCGTTCGTCCGTCGCTGTGGCGGTCGACGAATACATGAGCATAACTCTAGTTCAGGCGGTCGTGGGGTTGGCGGCGGCGATCGCGTCGGCCTCTGCCCGCAGCGCGTCGGCGACGGTGCGCACGGCGAGGCGCTCGGCGCGGTCGGGGCGCATCAGGGCGTAGATGTGCCGCTCGGCGCGCATGCCCGACAGTGGCCTGAGAGCGATGCGCTGCGAGAGGGTGCTCGAGGTGAGGTACGCACCGGCGGCGGTGTAGCGCGGGAGGATCGCGATTCCGAGACCCGACGCGACGAGGGATTCGGTCACCCGCGTGTCGGCGAAGCGCTGCACGATGTCGACGGGGGCGCCGGCTGCGGCCGAGATGTCGTAGAGAGTGCGCTCGAACGGGTAGCCCCAGGGCACCCCGATCCACTGTTCGCCGATGAGGTCGGCCGGGCTCACGCTGGCCTGGTCGGCGAGTGGATGCCCCGGGGGAAGCGCGACGTCGAGAGGCTCGGTCATGAGGTGCACGATGCTGAGGCCGCGGCCGTACCAGAGCGACGGCGGGCGGGTCGGAGCATGGGCGACGACGATGTCGAAGTCGTTGGTGAGGTCGGGGAACCCTTCGGAGACCGGATCGCGGTCGCTCGCGTGCAGCGTGAGGCCGGTCTGGCGGGCGAGACGGTGCAGCACGCCGGGGAGCAGCATCTGGCCGCCGGTCGGGAAGGTGGCGAGCGAGACCTCGCCCGTGGGGTCGTGGCGGAACTCGTCCCAGAGGGCGTCGGCGCGTTCGAGGGCGATGGCGACGTCGGTGGCGCTGCGGGCGAGGGCGCGGCCGGCATCGGTCAGCACGATTCCGCGGCCGGACTTCTCGGTCAGCGGCAGGCCGGCCTCCTTCTCGAGCACGCGGAGCTGCTGCGAGACGGCGGACGGAGTTCGGTGGGTGGCGCGCGCCACTTCGGTGATGCTGCCGCGCTCGGCGAGTTCGCGGAGCAGTTCGAGCCGGCGTACGTCCATGTAGCCACGCTACTCGGTCGCGCGCCGATCGGGTGGCCACGTTCGCGGGTGAGGCGCGCCGCCGTGCGCGTGGGAGTGGCGCCCCCACCCGGACGGAGCTCAGGCAACGCGCCGCCGCTGTGGCGACGGTTTCGCTGGGCTCCGTCCGGGTGGGGACGCGGCGCAGTGGGGACGGCGCGCGCCGCCGCGCTAGGCGTGCACGGCGGCCGACGCGAAGGCCTCGTCGAAGATGGTCAGCGCCTGGGCGACCTCCTCCTCGGTGACCACGCAGGGGGGCACCACGTGCAGGCGGTTGTCGGCGAAGATCGGGAGAAGGCCGAGGGAGAGCAGCTTCGCCTTGAGGGCGCCGATCGTGGCCTGCGGGAGCGGCTCCCGGGTCTCGGGGTCGGCGACGAGGTCGAGCGCCCAGAAGACGCCCATGCCGCGCACCTCACCGATGGCTTCGTGCTTCTCGGCCAGTGCCCGGAGGCCCGGGCCGAGCACCTCACGGCCGATGCGCTCGGCGTGGGCGACGATGCCCTCCGCCTGCATGGCGTCGAGCGCTCCCACGATCGAGGCCATGGCGAGCGGATGCCCGGAGTACGTCAGCCCACCCGGGAACACCGTGTCGTCGAAGGCTTCGGCGATGTACGGCGGGATGATGACCCCGCCGACCGGAACGTAGCCCGAGTTGACGCCCTTCGCGAAGGTGATGAGGTCGGGTACGACGGTCTCGCCCTCGACATGGCCGAGCGCCTGGAACGCGAACCACCCTCCCGCTCGGCCGAAGCCGCACATCACCTCATCGAAGATCAGCATGATGCCGTATGTGTCGCAGAGGGCCCGCACTCCGGCGAGGTAGCCGGGCGGGGGAACGAGGATGCCCGCCGTGCCCGGGATCGTCTCGAGCACGATCGCGGCGATGCCCGAGGCGCCTTCGGAGATGATGACCCGCTCCAGGTGGTGCAGTGCTCGCGCGCTCTCCTCCTCGGGGCTCGTCGACCAGAATTCCGAGCGGTAGGCGTAGGGGCCGAAGAAGTGCGCGTGGCCCCGTGCGTACTCGTTCGGGATGCGGCGCCAGTCGCCGGTCGCGACCACGGCGGCACCGGTGTTGCCGTGGTACGAGCGGTAGGTCGACAGGATCTTGTCGCGGCCGGTGTACAGGCGCGCCATGCGGAAGGCGTTCTCGTTGGCGTCTGCTCCCCCGTTGGTGAAGAACACCTTGCTGAAGCCGTTGCCGGCCCGCTCCAGGATGCGCTGGGCGGCCTTGCCGCGCGCGAGGTTGGCGGCGGCGGGTGCGATCGTGGTGAGCACCTCGGTCTGCTCCCGGATGGCGGCGGTGACCGCCGGGTGCTGGTGCCCGATGTTCACGTTGATGAGCTGGCTGGAGAAGTCGAGGTAGCGGTTACCGTCGAAGTCCCAGACGGTGCTGCCGAGCCCCCCGGCGATGACCATCGGTGTGAGGGCGGCCTGCGCCGACCAGGAGTGGAACACGTGGGCGCGGTCGAGTTCGTAGGCGAGGCGGCCGTCGTCGGGGTTGAGGTTCACAGGTGGTGCCTTCTTCTTCCTAGGGGTGCAGCCGGGCATCCATTCTCCGCCTGCGGAGACGGCGAGTGGATGCCCACAGCGGCTCTGCTTTACTTGCCGCCCTCGGTGAGGGTGACTGTGATGGGTGCGTAGGAGGTTCCTGTGACGTCGACACCCTCGCCCTTCAGCGCATCGAGCGCCTTCTGCACGTAGGTGTTGGTGTAGGCGTCGGAGTCGGGCTCCTTGGTGATGACCGTCGTTCCCTCGAGGTTCTTCGCGGTCATGGCGACGTCGACCGTCTGCTTCCAGGCGCTGTCGTCGATCATGCCGATTCCGTCGGGCGACGGCCAGATGAGCTTGTTGATCTCGTTGGTCTGCCAGAGCTGGTGGCTCGCACCGAGCTGCGAACCCTTGGCGACCACGATGTCCGACGCCTTCTGGGGGTTGTCGCGAGCGTAGATCCAGCCCTTCAGGGCGGCCGTCAGGAACTTGACGGTCTGGTCCTGGTAGGCCTGGTCGTTGTTCAGCTTGTCGGTGTTCGCCCAGATCGCATCCTGGAGCATGGCCGTGCCCTCGTCGTTCCAGTCGATGACGTTGAGGTCGCTCGGCTGGTAGAGCTTGCCTGTGGCCGGGTTGATCGTCTCCAGGATCTGCGCGTACTCGTTGTACGTCTCCGCCTGCGCCGCGTCGATGGAGCCGTCGAGCAGCCCGGATTCGTCGAAGGCCTGCTGCACGAGCTGCACGTCGGTCGCGGGATCGAGGCCGGCCTTGGTGATTCCGGCGAACATCTCGAACTCGTTGCCGTAGCCCCAGTTGCCGACGACCTTGCCCTTCAGGTCGGCAGCGGTCTTGATGTTCTTGTCGGCCATCGAGACCTGCAGGGTGCCCGACTTCTGCAGGATCTGCGCGACATCGGTGATGCCGGCGCCCTGCTCTCGGGAGGCGAGGGCCTTAGGCACCCAGGCCACGGCGTAGTCCACCGCGCCGTCGGCGAGCTGGGTCTGGGGCACGATGTCGGTGCCGCCCTCGACGATGGTCACGTCGAGACCCTCGTCGGCGAAGTACCCCTGGTCGAGCGCGGCGTAGTAGCCGGCGAACTGCGCCTGCGTGAACCACTGCAGTTGCAGCTTGACCGGGGTGAGGGCCGAGCCGTCAGTGGATGTCGCCGCGGAGGTCGTGCTCGACGAACTCGAGCATCCACTCAAAACGAGGGCAGCCGACGCGGCGAGGGCCGCCACGCCGAGGGTGATGCGTTTGCTGTGCTTCATCATTTCCTCCGTTGGTTCTGGTGCTGGACGGGTGGTGCGGTGAAGTGGTGCGGTCTGGTGCGTGGTGCGGTGGTGCGGGTCGTGCAGTGGTGCGGGTCGTGCAGCGGTGCG
Organism: Subtercola sp. Z020; assembly: GCF_002931235.1. Taxonomy (GTDB): domain Bacteria; phylum Actinomycetota; class Actinomycetes; order Actinomycetales; family Microbacteriaceae; genus Subtercola. The sequence goes on from NZ_PSTT01000053.1 coordinate 13,809, forward strand.
GGTCGTGCGGTGGTGCGGGTCGTGCAGTGGTGCGGGTGGAACGGTCTCAGGCTCGGCGCCGGCTGGCGAGCCGCTCGAGCAGCAGGGTCACCCCGTAGAACACGAGGCCCAGGATGATCGCGCCGAACACGTAGGCCCAGGCGCGGGGGTAGGCGCTGTTCGCGGCGGCCGAGGTGATGCGCGAACCGAGGCCGTTCTGCAGGCCGCCGAAGTATTCCGCGACGATCGCCGAGATGACGCCGAGCGGCGCGGCGATGCGCAGCCCGGTGAAGATGAACGGCACGGCGCCCGGCAGCGTGACGGTGCGGGTCAACTGCCAGTTCGAGGCGGCATAAGCGCGCATGAGGTCGCGGTGAACGGGCCGCACCTGCCGCAGACCCCGCAGGGTGTTGATGAACACCGGTGCGAACACCACGATCAGCACGACGACCCGGCGCGGGGTGTCGGAGGTCGACCCGAACATCGTGTTCAGGATGGGCGCCAGGGCGACGATCGGCACGACGGCGAGTGCCGCGACGATCGGCACGATCATCCGGTCGAAGACGGTGACGCGCGAGGCCAGCAGGGCCAGCACGATCGCGAGCAGCGAGCCGACCACCAAGCCGATGAGGGCGTTCAGGCCGGTGGCGAGCAGCGACGACCACAACAGCGGCAGAACGACGACGATCTGCCCCGCGATGTCGGTCGGGCTCGGCAGCAGGTAGGGCTTGATGTCGAACACCACCACGACGAGCTGCCAGAGCAGCAGGAACGCGACCCCCAGCACGAGCGGGGGCAGCACCGATCGCGCGAGCGAGCGACCGCGGGCGCCCCCCTCCCCCGCGCGGGCACTGGGCTGCTGCTGTGCCTCCGCCTCGGCGGGAAGCGAGAAGAGGGCGGGCGCGGTCGGATCGAGGCTCATCGGAGGTCAGCTCCGAGCGGCGCCACCGGAGAGCCGTGCAGGGCTTCGCGCACCGCGGTGACGCCCGCGAAGAACGCGGCATTCTCGCGCAGGGCGTCGCTCCGCTCGGTGCCCGGACCGAGGTTCACCGACACGATGTCGACGATGCGGCCGGGTCGGGGCGACATCACGACCACGCGGTCAGAGAGGAAGACCGCCTCGGGGATGGAGTGTGTGACGAAGACGACGGCGGCTCCCGTCTCCGAGCAGATGCGCACAAGTTCCTGCTGCATGCGTTCGCGCGTCATCTCGTCGAGGGCGCCGAACGGCTCGTCCATCAGGAGGAGCTTCGGCCGCTCGGCGAGGGATCGCGCGATGGCGACGCGCTGCTGCATGCCGCCCGAGAGCTGGTCGGGGTAGCGGGTGCGGAAGTCGCTGAGCCCGACCAGCTCGATGAGCTCTTCGGCGCGCGCCGCGCGCTCGGCCTTGCCCACGCCGTGGAGCTCGAGCGGCAGCTCGATGTTCGCCTGCACAGAGCGCCAGGGCAGAAGCCCCGCGCTCTGGAAGGCGATGCCGTACTCCTGGTCGAGCCGGGCCTGTCGCGCCGTCTTGCCGAAGACGAGGATCTCGCCGCTGGTCGCGGAGTCGAGGTCGGCGATCAGCCGGAGCAGTGTGCTCTTGCCACACCCCGACGGGCCGATCAGGGAGACGAACTCCCCCGGCGCGACGGTCAGGTCGATGCCGGTGAGGGCCTGCACCTCCGCCCCCCGGGCGACGGAGAAGATCTTGCCGGCCGAGCGCACGGAGATGGCGGGCAGGGCGTTCAGAGCGGTGTCGGTCACGAGGCCGCCTCCTGTCGGTTGAAGCGTTTGAGCGAGAGCCCGATGAGCGCGACGATCGCCGCCGAGACGAGGCCGAGCACGACCGCTCCGGCGATCGGGGCGTAGGCCTTGGCGGGGTCGGAGGTTCCGGACTGGGCGAATTCGATGATCATGCGGCCGATGCCGCCCTTGTAGCCCGTCGAGACCTCGGCGACCACCGTTCCGACGATGGCGCTGGCCGCTCCGAGCCGGAGCGCCGGCAGAAGGTACGGCACGCTGGCCGGCAACCTCAGCTTCAGCAGGGTGCGGAACCAGCCCGCGTTGTACGTGCGCATCAGCTCGACGTGGATCGCATCGGGCGACTGCAGGCCGCGGAGCGCCCCCACGGCCACGGGGAAGAACGCAAGGTACGACGCGATGACGGCCACCGACATCCACCTGTCCCAGGAGAACGCACCGATCTGGATCTTGCCGCCCCAAGCGACGATCACCGGCGCGAGGGCGATTAGCGGAACCGTCTGGCTGAGGATGAGCCAGGGCAGCACGGCGCGTTCGGCGACGTGCAGCCGCTGCATGAGCAGCGCGATGAGAAAGCCGACCACGGAGCCGACGGCCCAGCCGACCGCGGCCACGCCGAGGCTGTTCAGGGCGGCGCCGATCACCGCGACCCACACGGGCGGCGAGCCGGCCGAGGTGTTCACCGGCTCGATGGCGCGTGTCAGCATGTCGACGAGGTGCGGCATGGAACGGTCGTCGGTCTTCGGCAGGATGCTCGTGCCGAAGAGCTCCACCCCCGCCACCGGGCCGACAGCCTTGTACCCCTCCCACAGCACGGCGAGCACCACGATGCCGAGCACCCCCCAGAGCACCGCGCTGGCGCGGCTCTTCGTGCGGTCGGCCCCCCTTGTCATCGTCATGCCGTGGCCGTGATGTGCTCTCGCATCGCGGGGATGACGGCTTCGCCGTACACCCGCAGGGTCTCTTCTTTGTTGTCGTGCTGCAGATAGCCGGCGAACTGGTCGACGCCGAGCTCCTTCAGGGCCTTCAGCTTCTCGATGTGCTGCGAGGCGTCACCGAGCAGGCAGAACCGGTCGACGATCTCGTCGGGCACGAAGTTCGCGTGCTCGTTGCCCGCGAGCCCATGCTGGTTGTAGTCGTAGCCCTGGCGCGCCTCGATGTAGTCGGTGAGGGCCTTCGGCACGTTCGAGTCGGTGCCGTACTTCGACACGATGTCGGCGACGTGGTTGCCGACCATGCCACCGAACCAGCGGCACTGGTCGCGCATGTGCTCCCAGTCGTTCCCGATGTACATGGGAGCCGCGACACAGAACTTGATCGCCATCGGGTCGCGCCCGGCTCGCTCGGCCGCCTCACGAACGGTCTTGATCATCCATTCGGCGATGTCGACGTCGGCGAGCTGCAGGATGAAGCCGTCGCCGACCTCGCCCGTGAGCTTCAGGGCGAGCGGGCCGTAGGCGGCCACCCAGACCTCGAGCTCTGAACCGCGGCTCCAGGGGAACTGCAGCGTCGCACCGTTGTACTCGACCGACCGGCTGTTCGCGAGTTCGCGGATCACGTGGATCGACTCTCGGAGCGTCTTCAGCGTGGTCGGCGCGCCGTTCGTCGTGCGCACCGCCGAATCGCCCCGGCCGATGCCGCAGATGGTGCGGTTGCCGTACATCTCGTTCAGCGTGGCGAAGATCGAGGCCGTGACGGTCCAGTCGCGGGTCGCCGGGTTGGTGACCATGGGGCCGACCTTGATGCGGTGCGTCTCGTTCAGGATCTGGCTGTAGATGACATAGGGCTCCTGCCAGAGCAGGTGGGAGTCGAAGGTCCATGCGTAGTCGAAGCCGTGCTGCTCGGCCAGCTTCGCGAGCGCGAGGGTGCGCGACGCCGGCGGGTGGGTCTGGAGGACTGCTCCGAATTCCATGTGGTGCTGCTTCCTGCGGTGGTGGTCGGGTTCGAACACGACGCCGGGCGGGCCCGACGTCGCTGGTGGATCAGATCAGGTACTGGCTCAGGCCGCGCTTGAAATACTTGCCGTCGCCCTTGCTGCCGAGGTAGGCGTTGTCGTCGACGATCACCTTGCCCCGGGAGATGACCGTGTCGACGTGGCCGTCGATCTCGTAGCCCTCCCAGGCCGAGTAGTCCATGTTCATGTGGTGCGACCGGCCCTCGCCGGTGCCGATCGAGGTGTGGCCCTTGGGGTCGTAGATGACGACGTCGCCGTCGGCCCCGGGCTGTATGACGCCCTTCTTGCCGTACATGCCGAACATGCGGGCGGGCGTGGTGGAGGTGAGCTCGACCCAGCGCGGCAGGGTGATCTCACCCATCACGACACCCTGGTAGATGAGGTCCATCCGGTGCTCGACAGACCCGATGCCGTTCGGGATCTTCGAGAAGTCGCCGACGCCCATGTCTTTCTGGCCCTTCATGCAGAACGGGCAGTGGTCGGTCGAGATGACCTGCAGGTCGTTTGTGCGGAGACCCTGCCACATGTGGTGCTGGTGGCCCTCTGCCCGCGACCGGAGCGGGGTCGAACACACCCACTTCGCCCCCTCGAAGTCGCCCCATTCGGCACTGGATGCCCCCAGCTGCTCCTCGAGCGAGAGATAGAGGTACTGCGGGCAGGTCTCGGCGAACACGTTCTGGCCGCGATCGCGGGCGATGGCGATCTGCTCGACGGCCTGCTTGGCGCTCACGTGCACGATGTAGAGCGGCGCCCCCGTGAGGTTCGCCAGCATGATCGCGCGGTGCGTCGCCTCTTCCTCGGCCTGCCACGGTCGCGTGGTGCCGTGGAAGTAGGGAGACGTGTCGCCACGGGCGATCGACTGCTGCACGAGCAGGTCGATGACGCTGCCGTTCTCGGCGTGCATCATCATCAGCGCACCGTTCTCGCTGGCCCGCTGCATCGCCTTCACGATCTGGCCGTCGTCGGAGAGGAACACACCTTTGTAGGCCATGAAGAGCTTGAACGAGCTGACGCCTTCGTTCAGCAGTTCATCCATCGCGGTCAACGACGAATCCTGCACGTCGGAGAGGATCTGGTGGAACCCGTAGTCGATCGCGCAGTTGCCGGCGGCCTTCTGCTGCCAGAGCTGGTACTCGTCGAGGATGTTCTCGCCGGCATACTGCACGACGAAGTCGACGATGCTCGTGGTTCCGCCCCAGGCCGCGGCCCGCGTTCCCGTCTCGAAGGTGTCGGAGGCGAACGTGCCGCCGAACGGCATCTCCATGTGCGTGTGGGCGTCGATGCCGCCCGGTATCACGTACTTGCCGCGGGCATCGATGACGCGGTCGACGTTGGCCGCGATGTCGAAGCCCAGAAGCGCCGAGCCCGGTGCGAGAACCGCCGCGATCGTCTCGCCGTCGATCAGCACGTCGGCTTCGGCTGTGCCGGTCGCGTTGACGACCGTTCCATTCGTGATGAGTGTCTTCATCTGCGCTGCTCCTTCAGAGGTGCCGGGAGAGGGTGGTCGGGTCTACGGCTTCGGGATGGAGGTGTATGACTCCGGGCGGCGGTCGCGGTAGAACTGCCAGTCGTCGCGCATCTCCCGCACCATGTCGAGGTCGAGGTCTCTGATGAGGAGCTCTTCTTCTGTGCCCGAGCCGCGCTCGCCGATGAAGTTGCCCCGCGGGTCGATCGCCTGGCTGGTGCCGTAGAAGTCGACAGCCAGGTCGCCGTACTCGTTGTCCTCCCGGCCGACACGGTTCGGCTGCAGCACGAAGTAGCCGTTGGCGACGGCCGCTGCGGGGCCCTCGACCTCCCACAACCGGTTCGAGAGACCGGGCTTCGTCGCATTGGGGTTGAAGACCATGTGGGCGCCGTTCAGGCCGAGCTCCCGCCACCCCTCGGGGAAGTGCCGGTCGTAGCAGATGTAGAGGCCGATCTTGCCGACCGAGGTGTCGAAGACGGGGTAGCCCATGTTGCCGGGGCGGAAGTAGAACTTCTCCCAGAAGCGGTCGACGTTCGGAATGTGGTGCTTGCGGTACTTGCCGAGGATCGTGCCGTCTGCCTCGACGATGACGGCGGTGTTGTAGTACACGCCCGTGATGTCCTCTTCGTAGATCGGCAGGATCATGACGAGCTGCAGCTCGGCCGCCAGCGCCGCGAAACGCTGCACGATCGGCCCGTCGGCGGGCTCGGCGTAGCGGTAGTACTTCTTGTCTTCGGTGATGCCGAAGTACGGGCCGTAGAACAGCTCCTGGAAGCAGATGACCTGTGCGCCGTCGGCCGCGGCATCCCGCGCGAACTGCTCGTGCTTCTGGATCATCGACTCGAGGTCACCCGTCCAAGTCGTCTGGGTGATCGCTGCTCGTACAACCGTCATTGGCGCTGTTCCTTCCGAGGCCCGTTTTGTTATTATTCGTTGTGGACATTTCTCTCGTGTTTCAGACTGTGACGCAGGCGTAAAAATAAGTCAAGAGGTGTGGATGATCGACCGCATCATCGGGGCTGTGGAGGGCAAGACGCCCGAAGCCATCGCCGCCGCCGTCTCACGCCTGATCCGTTCGGGCGGCATTGCTTCCGGAGACCGGTTGCCGACCGTTCGCGAGCTGGCCCGCGCGCTGGGCGTCAGCCCCGCGACGGTCTCGAACGCCTGGCAGGCCCTCGCGGGCGTCGGGCTCATCACCTCACGCGGTCGCGCGGGCAGTTTCGTGCTGCAGGCCGGAACCACGTGGATGCCCACCCACTTCGCCGAGCTGGCGGGCTCCCACGTCGAAGCCCGGCTCGACCTCTCCAGCGGCACACCCGATCCCCGCCTGCTCCCCTCGCTCGGCGCCGCACTCTCGCGCGTGCCCGCCCGCGCCGACACGTCGAGCTACCTCACCCAACGAGTGCTGCCCGAGCTCGAACGGCACCTGCGGGCATCCTGGCCCTACTCCCCCGAGGGCCTGACGATTCTCGACGGAGCTCTCGACGCCATCTCCCGGTCGCTCGAGATGGTCGTGCGCTACGGCGACAGGGTGATCGTCGAAGACCCGTCGTTCCCTCCGTTCTTCGACCTGATCGAGCAGTTCGGCGCCGAGCGCGTGCCGGTGGCGGTCGACGCACACGGGATGAGACCGGATGCCCTGGCCGCCGCCCTCGCCACGAACCCCGCGGCGATCATCCTGCAGCCCCGTGCGCAGAACCCCACGGGCGCGTCGTTGACCCGGGAGCGGGCCGAGCAGCTCGTGCGCGTGCTGAAGGCGCATTCGCACCTCACCGACCCGGTCATCATCGAAGACGACCATTCGGGCGAGATCAGCTCGGCGCCGACGCTCAGCCTCGGTGCGTGGCTGCCGAACCGGGTGCTGCACATCAGGAGCTATGCGAAATCGCACGGCCCAGACCTGCGGATCGGCGCGCTCGGCGGGCCGGCGGCCCTCATCGATCGCATCGTCGCCCGCCGCATGCTCGGGCCGGGATGGACGTCGCGGATGCTGCAGGTCATTCTCTACGAACTGCTCACGGCACCCGAGTCGGTCGAGCAGGTCGCCCGGGCACGCGACACCTACCGGGCTCGGCAGCTCGCGCTCGCGGCCGCCCTCGAGCGCCACGGACTGCCCTTCGTGGCGGCAGACGGCATCAACGCCTGGCTTCCGGTGCGCGACGAGCGGGCAGCCATCGTGTCGCTGGCCGCAAGCGGGATCCGGGTGGCGGCGGGGGCGCCGTTCCAGGCGCGGGCCGACCGTGGCGAGCGACCGGATGCCGACGCGGGGCAGTTCGTGCGCATCACGGCCGGCATCGTGGAGAACGACGTCGACGGCGTGGCCGGGCTGCTCGCCGCCGCGTCGCGGGGCGACAGCGCGGCGTGACGGATGCCGCGTCGCCGGGCGACAGCGCGGCGAGACTGCTGCGTGGGCGCTGCCGGGCGCCCGGCCCGGCGGTGTCGGAGGTGCTCCCTAGACTTGCCGCATGCGTTTCGGAATCGTCATCCTGCCCCAAGAGCCCTGGCGCGCCCTCGAGCGCAAATGGAAGGCCGCCGAGCAGTACGGCTTCGACCACGCGTGGACGTATGACCACCTCTCCTGGCGTTCGCTCGCCGACGAGCCATGGGGAGCGACCATCCCCACGCTGACGGCCGCCGCAGCAGTGACCTCGCGCATCCGGCTCGGCACCTTCGTCTCGTCGCCGAACTTCCGCCACCCGGTGCCATTCGCGAAAGACGTGGCAACGGTCGACGACATCTCGGGCGGGCGGTTCCTGCTCGGCTTCGGTTCGGGCGGCACAGGGTTCGACGCGTTCGTTCTCGGCCAGCAGCAGCTCTCCGCGCGCGAGCGCCACGACCGCTTCGCCGAGGCCGTCGAGCTGCTCGACCGTCTGCTGCGGTTCGAGCAGGCTCCGGATGCCGCGGCTGCGGGCACGGCATCCGGAATCCACTTCGAGGGTCAGTGGTACACCGCCGTCGATGCGCGCATGGTCGGGCGGCCGGCGCAACTGCCGCGCGTGCCGTTCGTGCTGGCGGCCAACGGCCCGAAAGGGCTGGGCCTGGTGAGCCGGTTCGGGCAGGGCTGGGTGACGACCGGGGCCGACGGCGCGGTCGGCGAAGAGTGGTGGAGCGCGGTCGAGACCCTGGTGCACCGGCTGGAGGATGCCGCGACGGCGGCCGGGCGCGACCCGGGCGACATCGACAGGTACCTGTCGCTCGACTCCGGCGGCCAGGCGTCGCTGGCGAGCGTGGAGGCGTTCGAGGAGATGGTGGGGCGGGCATCCGGTCTCGGCTTCACCGATGTGATCACGCACTGGCCGCGTGCCTCCGGTGTGTATGCGGCGTCGGAGTCGGTTCTGGAGGAGGTGGTCTCGCGGATGCCGGGCTGGCGCTGAGGCGGGGCGGTGGCGAGGGCGCTGGTCGTGTGAGGATGAAGCGTGAAGATAACGGTGTTGGCCGGCGGCGTCGGTGGAGCGAAATTCCTGCGGGGGCTGCGACAGCACCTGCGTGAGACCCTGCCCGATGGCGCGGGCGGCACGACGGCCACGGTGACGGTGGTCGTGAACACGGGCGACGACCTGTGGTTGACGGGGCTCCGCGTCTGCCCCGACCTCGACTCCATCATGTACACCCTCGGCGGTGCGAACGACGAGGTGCGCGGCTGGGGCCGGCTCGGCGAGAGCGAGCGAGTGAGCGCGGAACTGACGGCCTACGGGGTGGGCTGGCCCTGGTTCACGCTCGGCGATCTCGACCTCGGAACGCACATCACGCGCTCGCATCTGCTGCGTGAGGGGCTGACACTCAGCGAGGCGACGGCACAGGTGACGGCGCGCTGGAACCTCGGCGTGACCCTGCTGCCGATGAGCGACCAGCCGGTCGAGACGCACGTGGTGGTTGCAGACGAGGAGGGCACTGAGCCCGGATCTGCTCCCGGGGCTGCTCCTGGTACCCGCACGATGCACTTCGAAGAGTGGTGGGTGCGCTACCGGGCGTCGCTGCCCGCGCTGCGTTTCGAGCAGCACGGCATCGAGACAGCCGTAGCTGCACCCGGTGTCGTCGATGCGATTCTCGACGCCGACGTGGTTCTGGTCGCGCCGTCGAACCCCGTCGTCTCGATCGGCACCATTCTGCCGGTGCCGGGAATGCGCGAGGCCCTTCTGACGACGTCGGCGCCGGTCGTCGGCGTCTCGCCGATCATCTCCGGGTCGCCCGTTCGCGGTATGGCGAAGGCGTGCCTCGACGCGATCGGGGTGGCGGTGGCGGCGGACGCGGTGGCGCTCCACTACGGGGCGCGCGGCGCGCGTTCGACGTCGGCGGGTGCTGACGCTGCCGGCACCGGTTCGAGCTCTGGCGGCGCCGGCTCCGGCTCCGGCTCCGGCATTCTCGACGCCTGGCTCATCGACGAATCGGATGCCGCGCTCGCCCCCGGAATCGAGGCCGCCGGACTCGCGGTCAGCGTGGTTCCGCTCTGGATGACGACCGTCGACGCCACGGCAGCCCTGGCCGCCGCGGCCCTAGCGGCGGCAGACGGAGTGCGCCTCGCACACGCAACCGCCTGAGGCGCTTCACGGCCCGGCGGGCTCGCCGGCCGCGCCCTGATCTTCGTGCGCGGTAGGTTTCAGGCGCGCATCCATCTATTCGAACAATCGCTCGAGCACCTCGACGGGGCGCTCGATGTGGCCGAAGTGGCCGGCTCCCTCGATGACGCCGCCCTCGAAATCGGGGATCGTCGCCTCCAGCCGCGCCGCGTCGGCATCCGCGACGAACACATCGCTGCTCCCGCTCAGGGAGCGAACGGGGCACCGGATGCCAAACCAGCGCCGCGGGTCGTACTCCCCCGCGCGGGCCGAGGCGATCGCGAACGCCTGCGGGCGCGCCTCCGCGGCCAGCGCGCGGTAGACGCTCGGGTCGATGTGGCGCGGATCAGCGAACAGCGGACTCATCGACAGCCGGAAGAATCGCGTCTCTCCCATCGATTCCACGAGGCGGGTGCCCAGCCGCCCGAGGTGCGCCAGCGTGCGCATCACCGCGAGCATCCCGACGTACGCGGGCAACGCGCGGAGCCCCCGCAGCGGGGACCGTACCGCCTCGATGACGCCGAACGTGGTCGGTGAGACGAGCAGCACGCAGCGGGTGGCCGCCGGTTCCGCGGCGGCCAGTTCGAGGGCGACGAATCCGCCGAGCGAGTGGCCGACGATCATCCACTGCTCGTATCCGAGTGCGCGCGCGACATCAGCGACCGACGCGGCCACCGCTTCGATCGTCTGGTCGGCCGCGGCCTCGGCGAGGGGCGAGTCGCCCCAGCCCGGCAGGTCGGGGATGATGAGGTCGTCGAGCGCGGGAGCGCCCTGCGGGTCGGCGGCGGCGAGCGCGTCGGCGGCGGCGAGCAGCGGGGTGAAGGTGCTCCACGAACCGGCTGCGCCATGCAGCAGGATGATCGCACGCGCGTTCGGGCGCCCCGTGCGCCGCCCGTGACGCACGCGAATCACGCCAGCCGAAGTCGGGACGTCGGTCGTCTCGAGATGCACCTTCGCCGGTTCGCTCGCGATCGCGAAGCGCCCGTAGGCGCGCGTGTCGGGGTGCGTCGGAGAGGCTTCCCGGCCGGGTTCTCTGTGCGCTGCTCGGTGGGTGGTCACCGGAGTGTTCGAGGCGGGCGGCCGGGTCGATGGGTTCTTCGGAGCTGAGGTTTATTCGGGTTATGATGGATCATGGAAACCGGTTCGATCGTCTACCGCAGTTCGCTCCACGGTCAGGAGGCAGAGCTGCATCTCGTCGACGCGCCCACGCAGACGTACCAGCTGAGGGTCGACGGCATCCTCCAGTCCGAGGTGTGCCTCGCCGACCCGACCGTGATCGGGTTCGCGTATGCCCGCCACGTCGCTCGGTTCGTCGATGCGATGGCCGTGGAGGCCGCGGAGGCCGGTGCGGCTGGCGTCGGTGACGGCCCCGCGGGCGGTGGTGCGACGGCCGGTGGCTCGGCGGGAAACGGCCCTGGGGCTGGGGCTGGGGCTGGGATGACCGTCGCGCACCTGGGCGGCGGGGCGCTGACCCTCGCGCGCTACGTCGCCGACCGATGGCCCGGAGCCGTGCAGTACGTGGTCGAGTCGGAGTCCGAGCGAACGACCGACCTGCTCGGCATCCTGCCCCTGCCCAACGGTGCCGACGTGCGCTTCCTGTTCGGCGACGCGCGCGCGGTCGTCGACGGCGGGATGGCCGGTGCCGGGCATCGTGCACCTTCAGGCGAGAGTGCAGACGCGGGCGCGGGTGCCGAGGTGAGCGGGAGCGCGCGTGGCACGCAGCTGGCGCAGCCGCCGTGGCGGGAGGCGACAGTGACCATCGTCGACCTGTGGGCGGGGGCGACGATCGCGGCGCGGGTCGCGAGCCTCGAGTTCTACGCGGGCATCGCGGGCGGGATGGCACGCGGCGGCGGGCTTGCAGTGAACCTGCTCGACGGGCCGGGCTTCGCGTGGTCCCGGCGGCAGGCCGCGACGCTGCGGCTGCTGTTCGAGCACGTCGTCGTGGTGATGGACGAACGGATGCTGCACGACGACCTGATCGGCAACGTGCTGGTCTTCGCCTCGGACCGGGCGCTCGACGAGATCGGGGAGCCCGGCTGGCCGCACGACCCCACGAGCGCGACCCACGTTCTGCACGGCGCGCGCCTGACCGACTGGATCGGCGACGCCTCGGCCACGAGCGACGCCGATGCGACCGACTCCCCACCGCCCGATGCTGGCTACTTCGCTCCGTTCGCGAAGCATGCGGGAGGTCTCGTCGGCAACACGGGCGAGCGTGGCCGCAGCCACGAGCGCACCGACGATCGTCGCGGCATCCACCAAGGCGAAGGCCTGGACGATCTGCGTCGAGAGGCGGTCTAGAGGGTACCCATGAGCGACACCGTCCTTTCGACTGAAGCAAAGCGAGTCGAAGCCGACTCAACAACTGAGCTTAGCTCATTCATGCCCGATCAGCGGACCGCCGATTCGGCTGGTGTCAGCGGGTGCGACCCCGCTGGAGCTCGGCACGGGTGTGCGCCCCGAAGGAGTCGGCGTCCACAGCGAGGTCGGCGGGGGTGTCGACATCCCGGCGCAGGGGCGAGTCGGACGGGACGGGGAGGGCGATCATCCCGCTCTCGGCGTGCGCGAGCGCCGAACCGACACCGAACCGCGGCGTGAGGTCGACGCCCGGCAGCGCCGCGATGGTGGTGGTGCCGGTCCCCTCGGCGTCGGGTACGAACGAGCGCGGGTGCTCCGCGGCCAGAGCCAGCGCGGCTTCGATCGCGCGGGGCGTCACCGCCGGGAGGTCGGCCGTGATCGCGGCGACGGCGGCTGCCGGGCGGCGGCGGCGAGCCTCTGCGATGCCCGATGTCAGGGCCGCGTTGAGTCCGCCGCCTGGGTCGGCGAGCGTGCTGGCGCCCAGTCGGGAGAGGGCGTCGGCCGATTCGGGGTCACCCGTCACGACGAGAACCTCGACCACGCCGGCCGCCGCCCGCAGGGCTTCGACGGTGTCGAGCGCGAAGGCCAGGGCGAGACGCCGGCGCTCGGCGACGGTCGCCGGCAGTTCGGCGAGTCGCGTCTTCGAGAGGTCGGAACCCTTGACGGGCACGACGACGATCCACTCGGTCACGGGCGCTCGGCTGCCCGCCCGGCGGCGTGCCCGGCCGCATACCCGGCGTCGTACCCCCGTGCGTATCCGTCGGCAGGGCCCGCAGCCGCACGCTCCGCCTCAGCCGCACGCTCGGCCTCAGCCGCACCCTCGGCCTCAGCCGCACGCTCGGCCTTAGCCGCACGCTCGGCCTCAGCCGCACGCTCGGCCTTAGCCGCACGCTCGGCCTCAGCCGCACGCTCGGCCTCGGCGGCCGCGCGGCCCGCGGCGAAACCCTCGGCATGCGCCTCGTCCGACCCCAGCCGGAACATGTCGGTCGGCCCGGTGCGGGTCAGCGCCCGCGCGGGAGTGTCGAGGTTCTCGCCGACGAACGCGGCCAGTCCGCGCACCAGGGCCACCGGCATCCCGCTCGCCTTGCCCTTCACCAGGTCGGCTGCCGAAGCGATCTCGTCGGCGACGGCGATCTGCGTCACCTGCAGCAGCTGGCCGAACGTGTCGGTTCCGCCCCGCAGGTCGTCGACGACCTGCACCCCGGCCGAGCCGATCGCCGCATCGACCTGGCCCTCGCGCCAGGCGCGACCGAGGGTGTCGGAGATGAGGATGCCCACTCGCGCGCCGAGGCGCTCACGCAGTTGCGACGCCAGCCGCCGAGCCGAGGCGTCGGGGTCGACGGGCAGCAGCAGAACGGTGCCTGCGGGGGTGTTGCTCGCGTCCACCCCCGCGGCGGCCTGCACGATGCCGAGGTGGTTCTCGACGATGCGGGTCACGCCGCCGGGATGCGCGCGGGTCGCCACCACGCGAACGGTTTCTGCCGTGATGGCGTCTTCACGATCATCCGCCGACACCGAACGCCCTTCGGACTTCGAGACGATCTTGCTGGTCACGACCAGGATGTCGCCGTCGTGCGCGATGATGCCCTGCGCTTCGAGCGCGTCGACGATCAGGTCGTCGAGCGCATCTCCGGCGGCCACTTCGCCCATGCCCTCGAGGGCGTAGACGTGGATCTCCGGCACGTCAGCGCGTGAGCTTCGGCAGAACGTCGCGGCCGAAGACCTCGATCCATTCGGCCTGGTTGCGGCCCACGTTGTGCAGGTAGATGCGGTCGAAGCCCAGGTCGACGAAGCGCTGGATGTACTCGCGGTGCACATCGGGGTCGCTGTTGATGATCATGCGGCCCTCGAAGTCTTCGGGGCGCACGAGTTTCGCCATCTGCTCGAACTCGAACGGAGAGCGGATGTCGGCTTTCGGGAACTTCATGCCGCCATTCGGCCACTCGACCATGGCATTCGTCAGAGCCTCTTCGTCTGTGGCTGCCCAGGACATGTGCAGCTGCAGCACCTTCGGCATGGTCGACGGATCTTTGCCGACCTCGCGGGCGCCCTCGTCGAACTTCTTGAACAGGCCGTCGATCTTCTCGAGCGGGGCGCCGACGGTGATCAGGCCGTCGGTGAACTTGCCGGCGCGCTTCGCGGTGACGGGGCCAGCCGTGGCGACGAGGATCTCGGGCGGAACCTCGGGCATGGTCCAGAGGCGGGTCGACTCCAGCTTGTAGAACTCGCCGCGGTGCTTCACGTCTTTGCCGGCGAGGGATGCTGTGAAGAGCTTGTTGATGATGTCGATGGCCTCGAACATGCGATTGATGCGTTCGGGGGTCTCGGGCCAGTACTGGCTGACGATGTGCTCGTTGAGCGCTTCGCCGGAACCGAGGCCGAGCCAGTGCCGCCCCGGGTACATCGCAGCCATGGTCGCGGAGGCCTGCGCGACCATCGCGGGGTGCCAGCGGAAGGTGGGCGCCGTCACGCCGGGGCCGAAGTCACCTTTCGTTCGTTCGCCGACGGCGGCGAGCACGTTCCAGACGAAAGAACTTTGGCCCTGTTGCGGCACCCACGGCTGAAAGTGGTCTGCGGCCATGACGCCGGAGAACCCGTGCTGCTCGGCGAGGGCCGACAGCCGCACGGCCTCGGTGGGGTGGAACTGCTCGAGCATTGCGGCGTAGCCGACGGAGAGGTCACTCATGCACCCATCCTGCCACCTGCGGGCGGGCGGGGCGGCGACCGTTGTCGCGCCGCCCGCGCGGGGGCGGCGCGACGTCAGACGGCCGACTCGAGGAAGGCGGCGACGGCGGCGGGCACGTAGGGGGTGATGTCGCCGCCGAGCGCGGCCACCTGGCGCACGAGTGAACTCGACACGTGGGCATGGGCCGGGTCGGGCAGCAGGAAGATCGTCTCGACGCCGGCGAGGTTGCGGTTCACGATCGCCATCGGCGTCTCGTAGGCCACGTCGACCTGCGAGCGGATGCCCTTGACCAGCACCTTCGCGCCGACCTCCTCGCAGTAGTCGACCAGCAGCCCCATGCTCCACGAGGTGACGAGCACGCTGCCCCCGACACCACCGTCGGCGAGGGCCTGCTGGATCAGCGAGACGCGCTTCGCGATCGGCAGCAGCGCCGACTTGTCGGGGTTGTGCACTACGACGACGTGCACCTCGTCGAAGATGCCGGCAGCCCGCCGGATGACATCGATGTGACCCAGGGTGACCGGGTCGAACGAACCGGGCACGACGGCGATGGTCTTCATGCCCTCAGGCTATCAAGGCAGAGAGGTCAACTCTTCTCGAGGAACGCCCTGTCGTTCTCGTCGAGCCGTCGCGACAGGGCGTCACGCAGCTCTGGATGCCCGACCAGCCCGGGATCGTCGGCGAGCACCTCCGCGGCCGCCTGCCGCGCCTCACCGATGAGGTCGCCGTCGGTCACCACCCGCAGAAGCCGGAGCGACGATCGACCGCCCGACTGGTTGCTGCCGAGCACGTTGCCCTCGCGGCGGAGTTCGAGGTCGATCTGCGCCAGTTCGAAGCCGTCGAGGGTGGAGGCCACGGCATCCACCCGCTCCCGCGCGAGCGTCTCGGGCTCGGCGTGGGTGACGAGCAGGCAGAGCCCCGGCACACCGCCGCGCCCCACCCGGCCGCGCAGCTGGTGCAGTTGCGAGACACCGAAGCGTTCAGCATCCAGAACCACCATGGTCGACGCATTCGGCACGTCGACGCCGACCTCGATGACCGTGGTGGCCACCAGAACGTCGATCACTCCGGCGGCGAAGGCCTGCATGGTCTGGTCTTTCTCCTCTGCGCTCATGCGACCGTGCAGGGGCTCGATGCGGCGGTCGGCGAGCAGAGGATCGGCGCGGATCTGCTGCAGCACGCTCGAGACGGCGGAGAGCGGTCGCTTCGGCACGCCGTCGCCCGCGTCGTCGGAGGCTGAACCGCCCTCGAGGTCGTCGGCGGGCTCGGCGATGGCGGGCTCGATGGCCGGGCAGACGACGAACGCCTGGCACCCCTGGTCGAGCTCCTCTGCCGTGCGCTGCCAGATGCGCCCCTCCCAGCCGGGCTTCTCGGCGAGCGGCACGACGAAGCTCGAGATGCCCTGCCGCCCGGCCGGCAGCTCGGCGATGGTCGAGATGTCGAGGTCGCCGAACACCGTCATCGCCACCGTGCGGGGAATCGGGGTGGCGGTGAGCACCAGCACGTGCGGCGGCTGCGCGCCCTTCTGCCGCAGTGTCTCGCGCTGCTCGACTCCGAAGCGGTGCTGCTCGTCGACCACCACCAAGCCGAGATCGTAGAACTGCACGTTGTCGCTCAGCAGGGCGTGTGTGCCGATGACGATCTTCGCCTGGCCCGACACCATGCGCAGCAGCGCCTTGCGCCGGGCGGCGACCGGCAGCTGCCCGGTGTGCAGGGTCGGCACCAGTTCGGCCGCGAGATCGGGGCCGAGGGTGCGCACGATCGAGCGCAGGTGCTGGGCGGCGAGCACCTCGGTCGGGGCCAGCAGGGTGGACTGGCCGCCCGAGTCGGCGACGGCGAGCATCGCGCGGAGGGCGACCAGCGTCTTGCCCGAGCCGACCTCCCCCTGCACGAGCCGGTTCATGGGTTCGCTGCGCGCGAGGTCGGCGGCGATCTCGCTGCCGACGAGTTGCTGGTCGCCGGTCAGGGTGAAGGCGAGGGCACGGTCGAACCGATCGAGGTAGCCCCCGGGTTTCGGCACGCGCGGGATGGCCGCGAGGGCGTGCGCCGCCTGGCGCTGTTCGAGCAGGGCCATCTGCAGCACGAACGCCTCCTGGTAGCGCAGGGCGTCTTTCGCCCGCTTCCAGTCGCTGTCTTTCTGGGGCCGGTGAACGAGTTCGAGCGCTGTACCGAAGTCGACGAGCCCGCGTTCGGTGCGCACGTCGACCGGAACCGGGTCGCCGACCGGGCCCAGAGCATCCAGAACCAGCTCCATCGACTTCGCCACCTGCCAGCTCGCCATCGTGCCACTGGCCGGGTAGATGGGGATGGGCATCTCTGCCCATTTCTTGGCCGAAGCGGTGCCGGTGTCGAGCTCGAGGTCGTCGAAGAGTTCGTAGTCGGGGTGGGCGAGCTGCAGGGCGCCACGGTACTCGGAGACCTTGCCGGCGAAGATGCCGCGAAGGCCCGGTCGCAGGTCTTTGGCACGCCACGACTGGTTGAAGAAGGTGAGGGTGAGGATGCCGCGGCCGTCGGAGATCGACACTTCGAGGATGGAGCCGCGCTTGGCGCGCATGCTGCGCTCCTGCACCGAACGGATCTCGGCGACGATCGTGACGGTCTCGTTCAGGGGCAACTCGCTGAGCGCGGTGAGCTCGCCGCGGCGTGCGTACCGGCGCGGATAGTGGTTGAGCATGTCGGCGACGGTCACGATGCCGAACGACTTCTGCAGCGCCCCGGCGGTGCGGCCGCCGAGAACGCCGGAGACCTTCGCGTCGAGAGTGGCAGTGCCGGTCATACGCCCGATTCTAGGCGCCGCCCCCGACACCGGCGGGGCACTAGGGTGTCTTCAATGACGCGCATCATCGCCGGTTTCGCCGGATCGCAGCGGCTCGCGGTACCTCCGTCGGGAACGCGGCCCACGAGCGACCGGGTGCGGGAGGCGATCTTCTCGGCGCTCGATGCGCGCGGCGTGGTCGAGGGTGCAGCGGTGCTCGATCTGTACGCGGGCAGCGGGGCGCTCGGGCTCGAGGCCGCCAGCCGCGGCGCCGCGGAGGTGACGCTGGTGGAGCGGAACCCGGCCGCGGCGCGGGTGGCGAAGGGCAATGCGGCGGTGATCCTGAAGGCGGCGGGTGGGCGCGGGGGCGCGGCCGGTTCGCGTGGCGCGGCCGGTTCGCGTGGGCCCGGGGGCGCGCAGGCGTCGGGGGGTTCGCGCGGGTCGGGGGGCACCGGCGGTGCACCCCGCATCCATGTCGCCACCCAGACCGTCGCCGCGTTCCTGGCCGCCACCGTCTCCGATTTCGACATCGTCTTCGTCGACCCGCCCTACGACCTGTCGGAGGCAGAACTGGCCGATGGGCTTCGGATGCTCGGCACCCACGTCACGCCGGGGGCGGTGATCGTGGTCGAACGAACGGCCCGCTCGCCCGAACCGACGTTGCCGCCGACGCTCGCGCTCGACCGGCGCAAGGACTACGGCGAGACGACCCTGTGGTGGCTCACCGCGGAGTGAGGCTGCGTGCCCCGATGTCTCGGGCGTCGTCGGGCACCTAGCTGTGCGGCGCCTCGGGCTCGGGCAGCAGCTGCAGACCGACCGTCGTGCTCGCGCCGAGCATCAGGGCCTCGATCCAGGCGCGGTTCAAGACCGGCTCCTTGCTGCCGTAGAACTTGAACTGCAGGGGGATGGAGGGGTGCAACCAGAGCGACGCGTGCCCGGCGCCCGACTCGGGGCCGTACGCGTACTGCATGGTGAACGACTCGGCGCGCCGCAGCTTGGTGACGATGACGACCCGCAGGTGCGCGAGCACGCGGTCATCGAACTCGATTTCGACGCCTGGTGTGCCGTAGACCAATTTACCCATGCGTGGGGTCACTCCGTTCAGCCCGGTGACGCGCCCTACGTTCGAGCCCGCCGCTATCAACAACTCTAACCGGGGATGGGCGATCAGCCCGTGCCGCCGTTCCAATCGTCGAACGGATCCCAGCCCCCGGGTCGAACGTAGACCTCACCACCGACAGTGACCCACGGATGCCCGGCACTCCACGCGCGAACCTCGCCGATCACGCGAAAACCCTCCGGCACGGCCCGGTCGGGAGGGAACGTCGCCAGCAGGGAGTGATCCTCTCCTCCACAGAGAACGAAGTCGGCAGCTTCTGCACCGATCGTCGGATCGAGGCGTCGCAGGGCCTCTGCCTCGGCTTCGATGGCGTCATGGAACAGATCGAGAGCACAGCCACTCGCCCGGGCGAGGCGCCCCGCGTCGAGCACGAGCCCGTCGGAGACGTCAAGCATCGCGGTCGCGCCGCCGTCGGCTGCGGCCGGGCCGGCCCCGAGCGGAGACACCGGCGCGAGCTGCGCCTCGACGATGCCGGGGTGCTCGGCGCGGAGCAGCCGCGCCAGAGCCGCGTCGGGCGTGCGCTTGCTCGCTGCGGGCACGCCTGGCGTGCGCTGCTCGGCTGGCGTGCTCTGCTCGGCTGGCGTGCGCTGCTCGGCTGGCGTGCCCTGCTCGCCCTCATCGTCTCCGTCGCGCTGCCCCTCAGCGAACAGCAGGGCGATGCCCGCGCCCGCGCGGCCGAGGCTCCCCGCCACCGCGACCCTGTCGCCCGGGCGCGCGCCCGACCGCAGAACCGGCGCGCGACCTCCGAGGTCGCCGAACGCGGTCACCGCGATCATGAGCGTGTTCGACACCGAGAGGTCGCCGCCCACGACCCCGGTGCCGGGTGAGAGTGCAGCGCAGGCGTCGCGCAGACCGTCGGCGATGCCCTCGAGCGTGCTCACCGGAGTGTTGAGCGGTGCCGCGATCGCGACGACCAGCGCCGTCGGCGTCGCGCCCATCGCCGCGACGTCCGACAGATTCGTCACCGCGGCCTTCCAACCGAGGTCGTGCGGAGTCGACCAGGCGAGCCGGAAGTCAGGCCCGTGGATCATGGTGTCGGTCGTCACGACGAACCGCCCGTCGGGCGCCGCGACGACGGCACAGTCGTCGCCCGGCCCCACGATGGCGGCGTCGGCCTGCGGCAGCCGCGGAAAGATGCGCGCGAGCGCGGCCACCTCCCCCACGGCGGCCAGCGTGTCGGCGGCCAGCGTGTCAGCGTCGGGCGCGCCGGTGGCCAGCGTGTCAGCGTCGGGCGCGCCGGTGGCCAGCGCGCCCGTGGCCAGCGTGTCAGCGTCGGGCGCGCCGGTGGCCAGCGTGTCGGCGTCGGGCGTGCTGGCGGCGGGCGTGCCGGTGGCGGCCCGCGTCGCAGCGGCTTCCAGCGTCTCGGCAGGGTCGACGCGAGCGGCAGCAGCGGTAGCGGCAACACCAGCGGGCGCCTGCGACCCGGGCGCCTGCGACCCGGGCGCCTGCGACCCGGGCGCTTGCGACGAGGGCGCCTGCGACTCGGAAGCTTGCGACCCCGGCGCTGCGGCCGCTGTGGCCGCGGCAGCCAGCGGCGGAAGCTGAGGGTCTGCCCCATGGGTGTGCACGGCTCAACGGTAACCTGTTGGTGATGCTTCCCCGTAAACGCCTTCTGGTTCCGGGCGCCCTCGCCGCCACCCTGGTTGTCGCCGCGATCACCGGATGCGCCCCGACCGTCGCGCTCGACCCCGCGTCGAACGCGACCGACCCCGGCTGCGCCGAAGTGATGGTGCGCCTCCCCGAGACGGTGGCCGACCAGCCGAGCCGGGAGACCAACGCCCAGGCGACGGCCG
>NZ_PSTT01000007.1 GCF_002931235.1 Subtercola sp. Z020
GATACGCTGGGGGGCGGAGGATCCGATGACCCAGCAGAACCCCGCCGACCACCCAGAGGCGGCGACGGCCAGCGCGACCGGCGCGCGCGAACAGGCCGCAGCCGCGGGCGCGGCGAGCGCCATCCCTGCGTCGGCGGGCAGCCCGGCTACGGCTGACGCCGCAGCGGGCGGCGCGGCGGCGGGGGGCGCGCGGGCGGCGAGCCCGGGCATCCGGAGCCGCGTGTTCCGGGGGGCGCTGTTCGACATGGACGGCACGCTGATCGACTCGACGCCGGCGGTCGACCGCTCGTGGACCACGTGGGGCCAGGAGTGGGGCCTCGACCCGGCGTTCCGCGAAGGCATGCACGGCAAGCCGGCCATCGGCCTGGTCAGCGCCGTGATCGCGCCCGAGCGGGTGGACGAGGCGTTCGCGCGCATCCTGCAGCTCGAACTCGCCGACGTCGACGGAATCACCCCCCTCGGCGGCGCGGCCGAGCTGCTCGGCAGCCTGCCCGACGGGCGCCGCGCGATCGTCACGTCGTGCACGCGCGACCTCGCCCGCGTGCGGATCGAGGCGTCGGGCATCCCGGCCCCCGCCACCGTCGTCACGATCGACGACACGGAGCGGGGCAAACCGAACCCCGATCCGTTCCTCGAGGGGGCGCGGCGGCTCGGCTTCGATCCGCGCGACTGCATCGTCGTCGAGGATGCGCCGGCCGGCCTGGCGGCGGGACGGGCTGCCGGATGCACGACCATCGGCGTGGTCGGAACACACTCGGCGGCCGAACTCGACGCTGATCTCGTGGTCGACAGTCTCGCCGACCTCCGTTTCGTGCCCGTCGACGGCGGATTCCGCCTCGACTTCTGACCCGCCGGCGCCTGAGCGCGGCGCGGGTCCAGGCGAGCGCGGCGCGGCGCGCCGGGGCTAGGCCAGCGCGGCGCGGGAGGCCATCAGTGCCGGGAGCTGCAGGGTGAGCCACGGGCTGAACGCCCAGGGGGCGGCCTCGATCGCGGCCAGCAGCGCGGCGGGCTCGGCCCACTGCCACTCGGCGACCTCATCGGGATGGGGGAGCAGGGCATCCGGAGCCGCCTCCGAACCCGGCTCGAACACGGCGGTGTACACGGGGCAGATCTCGTTCTCGACGACGCCCGAAGCGTCGACCGCGCGGTAGCGGAAGTCGGGCAGCGCCACCTCCACAGCCGAGAGCAAGCCGACACCCGAGCCGCCGCCCACCCCGAGCCCCAGCTCGTCGCCCGCCCGCCGCAGCAGCGCGTCTTCGAACGACTCGCCGGGCGCCGGATGTCCGCAGAACGAGTTCGTCCAGACCCCCGGCCAGGTGCGTTTCGAGAGCGCCCGCCGCGTCACGAGGATGCGCCCGAAGGCGTCGAAGACGTGGCACGAGAACGCGAGGTGCAGCGGAGTGTCGGTCGTGTGCACGGTCGCCTTGTCGGCCACCCCGATCGGCGCGCCGGCCTCGGAGAGGAGCACGACCTGTTCACCGGAGTCAGCCATAGCGCCCTCTTCTCTGTGCGTGGGTTACTCTCAAGTGGTGGACCCACAGGATCTCGTGGTGGCAAGCACCCGTCGGCAGAAACATGTCGACGACGTGCTCGACCGCTTCTTCAGCCTAGCCAAGAACCGTGCGTCGGCGATCGGGCCACGTTACCTCACCCTCTGGCAGACGCTCGAACGCAACACCTCCGGCGGCAAGCGCTTCCGCCCGGGCATGGTCATGGGGGCATATGAGTCCCTGGGTGGCACCGACGGCGAGGCCGCGGCCCACATCGGAGCCGCTTTCGAGCTGCTGCACACCGCCCTCATCGTGCACGACGACGTGATCGACCGCGACTTCATCCGCCGCGGGGGCGTCAACGTCTCGGGCGTCTACCGCGACTTCGCGCAGACGGCCGGCATCCCCATCCCCGCCGCCGAGCACCGCGGCATGTCGGTCGCCGTGATCGCCGGCGACCTCGCCCTGTCGAATGCGTTCCGGATGATCGACAAGGCCGGTGTCGGCGACGAGATGCGGCGCCGGCTGCACGACATCTTCGACGAAGCACTGTTCGCGTCGGCGGCCGGCGAGCTCTTCGACGTGGACTTCTCGCAGCTGAAGTCGATGCCGACGGTCGAAGAGGTCGTCGACATGGAGCGCCTGAAGACCGCCGTCTACTCGTTCGAGAGCCCCTGCGAGGCGGGGGCCGTGCTGGCGGGCGCGAGCACTGAGGCCGTGCGTGCACTGGCATCGTTCGGTCGCAACATCGGCATCGCCTACCAGATCGTGGATGATCTGCTCGGCGTCTTCGGCGACGAAGCGGCGACCGGCAAGACCACCATCGGCGACCTGCGCGAGGGCAAGCGCACCGTGCTCATCGCCTACGCGTCGGGGCGCCCCGAGTGGATCGAGATCTCCCGCTGGCTCGGCCTGCCCGATCTCACCCGCGAGCAGGCCTCGGTCGTCCGCCGGTCGCTCGAGGACTGCGGCGCGCGCCAGTACGCCGAAGACCTCGCACACGAGTTCGCCGACCGGGCGATCGAGGAGTTGGCTTCGGATGCCCTGCCCGACGCGACGCGGCTCGAATTCCAACCCGTGATCGACGCCGTGCTGCGGCGGGTGCGATGACCGCCCCGGTGCTGCCGACCGCCGACCTCGCGCGGGCCAGAGCGCTCTACGACCGGGTGGCCGAAGAGACGGCGGGCATCGTCATCCACCGCTATTCGACGTCGTTCGGGCTCGCGTCGCGGCTGCTCGCCCCCTCGGTGCGTCGGCACGTCGACAACATCTACGCCCTGGTTCGCCTGGCCGACGAGGTCGTCGACGGGGTCGCCACGTCGGCCGGGCTCGAGGGGCCCGCCATCGAGCGGATGCTCGACACGCTCGAGCGCGAGACGCTCGACGCGATCGACATCGGTTACAGCACGAACCTCGTGGTGCATGCGTTCGCGCTGACCGCCCGCCGGGTCGGCTTCGGCGAGGAGCTCGTCGCACCGTTCTACGCGTCGATGCGCGCCGACCTCACGGCGACTGAGCACACTCCGAAGTCCTTCGAGGAATATGTCTACGGCTCTGCCGAGGTGGTCGGGCTGATGTGCCTCTGTGCATTCCTCGAGGGGCATGTGATTTCGGATGCCCGGCGGGAGCAGCTCGTCGACGGTGCCCGGCACCTCGGTGCGGCGTTCCAGAAGATCAACTTCCTCCGAGACCTGTCCGCGGACTTCGCCGGTCTTGGGCGGAGCTACTTCCCCGGGGTGAACGTGCAGACGTTCGGGGAGGGCGCGAAGCGCGAGATCCTCGACGACATCGACAACGACCTGCGCATCGCCCGTGCCAGCCTGCCGCTCCTGCCGACGACGTCGCGGCGCGCCGTGGCACTCGCCCAGGGGCTGTTCGGCGAGCTGACGAGCCGCCTGCGGCAGACGCCCGCCGCGGTGCTCGCCGAGACGCGCATCCGGGTGCCGAACCCGGTGAAGCTGCGCATCGCCGCGTCGGCCGCAGCCGGTCGCCTGCCGGCGGCGCCCCCTCCCACCAGTTCCAGCCATCCCGCCACCGCACGACAGCCAGAGGAGAACCGTTGAGTTCCGAACCCGACGACGCCGAGCGCCCCACGCACAGCTTCGACGACGTCGTCGACGGCGAGACGGAGGTGATCGAGCGCCTGCCCGCCGACTTCGAGCTCGGCGCCCCCGCGTCTCGCACCGACGCGGGCGCAGCCGGGCATCCGGCAGCCGAACGCCCCGGGGTGGGCAAGACGGCCGTCGTGATCGGCGCCGGCATCAGCGGCCTCGCCACGGCAGGGCTGCTCGCCCGGGACGGCTACACCGTCACGGTCGTCGAGAAGCAGCCGGGAGTCGGGGGCCGCGCCGGCCACTGGGAGAAGAACGGGTTCCGTTTCGACACCGGGCCGTCGTGGTACCTCATGCCCGAGGTCTTCGACCACTTCTACAAGCTGATGGGCTCGTCGGCCGCCGCAGAGCTCGAGCTGTCGAAGCTCGACCCGGGCTACCGCGTGCTCTTCCAGGACGAGTTCCACCCCGTCGACATCGCGGCGAGCCGCGAGGAGAACCTCGACCTCTTCGAGTCGATGGAGCCGGGCGCGGGCGTTCGCATGGCGGGGTACCTCGATTCGGCGGCGGAGACGTACGAACTGGCGAAGGAGTACTTTCTCTACTCGACGTTCGAAGACTTCCGCCCGCTGCTGAAGGGCGCGGTTCTCAAGCGGTCGCCGCGCCTCGTGCGGCTGCTTCTCGAGTCGCTGAACAGCTTCGCGGGGCGCACGGTGCGCGACCCGCGGCTGCAGCAGATCCTCGGTTATCCCGCCGTGTTCCTCGGCTCGTCGCCGTATTCCACTCCGAGCATGTATCACCTGATGAGCCACCTCGACCTCGATGACGGCGTGCTCTACCCGCAGGGCGGGTTCGCCCGGGTGATCGAGAGCATCGAGCAGCTCGCCGTCGACGCGGGGGTGACGATCGTGACGGGCGCCGCTGTGTCGCGCATCGTGACGACCGACGACGAGGTCGAAGCTGCGGCGCACGTGGCGCCGGAGCCCGGCCCCTACGACTACCCGACCGACGAGTTCGACACCAACGTGATCGATCGCGACGAGCTGCGCCGCGTGCTCGAGGGCGAGGCGGATGCCGGCACCGCCATCCCCGCAGGCGCCACCACCGCGGGCCCCACCGCCGCGGGCCCCACCGCCGCGGGCGTGGCCGCACCTGCGGGTGCGACCACCTCCAGCGCCGGCACTGCCTCCCCCGACGTCGCACCCGCCGCCCCGGCCGAGCCCACGCCCGCCACGCCCGCGCGGGTGTCGGGCATCCAGTACCTCGACGCCACCGGCGCAGCCCACTCGCTGAGCGCCGACATCGTCGTGGCCGCCACCGACCTCCGGCACGTCGAGACCACGATGCTGCTCCCCGAGCTGCAGACCTACCCCGAGAGCTACTGGGCGAAGAAGACGGCGGGGCCGAGCGCCGTGCTGATCTACCTCGGCGTCGACGGCGAGATTCCCGAGCTCGCCCACCACACCCTCTTCTTCACCAAGACGTGGAAGGACGACTTCGAGAAGATCTTCGGCAAGGGCGGTGTCGTTGCCGGTCTGGCCAAGAGCGTCGGCATCGGCAAGCCGGCCAAGACATCGGTACCGAGCCCGGCCTCGATCTACGTCTGCCGACCGAGCGCTACGGATGCCGGCGTCGCTCCCGAGGGCTCCGAGAACCTGTTCGTGCTGGTGCCGATTCCCGCCGACCCGACCATCGGCGCGGGCGGCGAAGACGGAACCGGCGACCCGCAGGTCGAAGCCATCGCCGATGCGGCGATCGCGCAGATCGCGGAGTGGGCGGGCGTACCCGACCTCGCCTCCCGCATCACGGTGCGTCGCACGATCGGCCCTGCCGATTTCGCGAACGATCTGAACACGTGGAACGGCACCGCACTCGGCCCCGCGCACACGCTCGGCCAGAGCGCCTTCTTCCGGGCCGGCAACGTCAGCAAGAAGGTTGCAGGGCTCTACTACGCCGGCGGTTCGACGATTCCGGGCATCGGTCTGCCGATGTGCCTGATCAGCGCCGAGCTCGTGATCAAGCGCCTGCACGGCGACATCTCGACGACAGCCCTGCCGGAGCCCCTGTGAACCGGCCGGGGAACGCCCGCTGATGGGCATCCTGTACCTGCTCGCCCTGGCGATCGCGCTCACCGGCATGGTGATGCTCGATCGGCGGTTCCGCCTGTTCTTCTGGCGTGACGCACGCCGTGCGGCGGTGGTGCTCGTGGTCGGAGTGCTGTTCTTTCTGGCCTGGGATGTCTCGGGCATCACCGCGGGCATCTTCTTCCGTGGCGAGACGAGCTTCATGACGGGCGTGCTGGTCGGCCCCGAACTGCCGCTTGAGGAGGTCTTCTTTCTGACGCTGCTCTGCTACCTGACGATGAACCTCTTCGAGGCGGTGGGCCGGATGCTCGGCTCCGCCCGCGCGATGGGCCGGGAGCGCCGCTCGTGAGCTACGGGGTGCTGAACGCCATCTTCCTCGCGGTCGCCCTCGTGGTCGCGATTGTGGCAGGAGTCGCGCACCACCGGCGCAGGCGTCGGCACGGCGACACAGTCACGGGCAGCGGCGCGGGCACAGGCGCGGGCACGCGTGGGAGCACGGGCACGCGCCTGGTCGCGCTCCTCATCACGGCGGCTGTGCTGTTCGTCGTCAGCGCCGTGTTCGACAACGTCATGATCGGAATCGGCCTGGTCGGCTACAACCGCGACCTCATCTCGGGCGCCTTCCTCGGAATCGCTCCCCTCGAAGACTTCGCCTACGTCATCGGTGCCGTGCTGCTGCTGCCGGCCGTCTGGCTGCTTGTTCCCGCCCGCCGACAGAGTGAGGGCAGCCGATGAGCCGGCTCGGCCAGGTCATCCTCTCGTCGAGGCCGCTCTCGTGGGTGAACACCGCCTTTCCGTTCGCGGCCGGGTACCTGCTGACCACGCGGGAGGTCGATCTCACCTTCGTGCTCGGCACGCTCTACTTCCTGGTGCCCTACAACCTGGCCATGTACGGCATCAACGACGTGTTCGACTACGAGTCCGACATGCGCAACCCGCGGAAGGGCGGCGTCGAAGGGGCTGTACTCAGCCGATCCATGCACCGCATCACGCTCGTCAGCGCAGCAGTGAGCAATATTCCGTTCCTGGTATATCTCGTCATCGTCGGTTCACCGCTCTCGTGGCTGGTGCTCGCCATCAGCGTCTTCGCGGTGATCGCCTACAGCGCCCCGAAGCTCCGGTTCAAGGAGCGGCCGTTCGTCGACTCGCTGACGTCGAGCACGCACTTCGTGAGCCCCGCGGTCTACGGGCTGGTGCTCGCCGGCGCGACCTTCATCCCGGCGCTCTGGGCCATTCTCGCCGCCTTCTTCCTCTGGGGCATCGCCAGCCACGCCTTCGGCGCCGTTCAGGACATCGTGGCCGACCGGGAGGGCGGCATCGCCTCCATCGCCACCGTGATCGGTGGGCGGCAGACCGTGCGCTTCGCGTTCGCGGCCTACGTGCTCGGCGGCATCCTGATGCTGTTCACCGAGTGGCCGGGCCCACTGGCGGGGCTGCTCGCGCTGCCGTATGCGTTCAGTGTGCTGCCGTTCTGGTCGATCAGCGACGCGGATGCCGAACAGGCCAACCGCGGGTGGAAGCGGTTTCTCTACCTGAACTTCGCCACGGGGTTCCTGGTGACGATGCTGCTCATCTGGTACGTGCTGCTGACGGCCTGACGGCTTCCCGCTACGCCAGCTCGACCGGCAGGTCGTACGGCGGGCGCCGCAGCGATTCGTCCTGGTCGCGCACGCGCGCGAGGAACGCCCCCACGGGGCCCAGCTCGGCGGGCGAGAGGTGCTCGGCGAACTCCCGCTGCACCACTTCGAGCACCAGCGTCGTCGCGGCGAGGAACGTGCTCGACCCGCTGGCCGTCGGCGTGATGAGGATGCTCCGCCGATCCGTCGCCGACCGCTGCCGTTCCACCAGCCCCGCCTTGACCATGCTCGTGACGAGGTTGCTCGCCGAGCCGCTGCTGTACAGCAGGGTTCGCGAGACCGCACTCACACTCAGCGCGTGCGACGGCGCCGTGCTGAGGTTGTACAGCAGGTCGTACTGCGCCCAGGTGATCGACTGCTCCGACTTCAGGGCCCGTTCGACGGCTCGCATGACGCGGGTGTGGGCGAGCACGAAGTCGGCCCAGACAGCGAAGTTCGCCGCGTCGGGGAGGGGTTTCTCGGCGGTCATCCTGACGAGGGTAGTCGGCGATTCTGTTAAAGCCGGGGGTGTTCCGACGAGGCGGCGACGAGGCGGCCGCGAGGCTACGGCGTCACTTGCCGAGCTGCTTCTGCGTCGCCGACACGGGCAGCAGCACGAGCAGCCCGACCAGCAGCACGAGCATGATGCCGAGGATCCCCCAGTACTGCTCGCCGCCGAGGGTCACGAACAGGGCGAACGCGGCGGGCGCCAGGAACGTCGCCGCCTTGCCGGTCGTGGCGTAGAGCCCGAAGATCTCGCCCTCGCGCCCGGCCGGGATGACGCGCCCGAGGAACGACCGGCTGGCCGACTGGGCGGGCCCCACGAAGAGGCAGAGCGCCAGGCCGAAGACCCAGAATGCGGTCTGCCCGGCATCGTGCAGGAAGAAGACGGCTGACGCGCAGATCACGAGGCCGACCAGCGCCACCACAATGACGGGCTTCGGGCCGACCCGGTCATCCAGTCGCCCGACGATGACGGTGGAGATACCCGCTGTCACATTCGCCGCGATGGCGAAGATGATGACCTCGCTCGGCGAGAAGCCGAACGTGCCGGCGGCGAGAACGCCACCGAAGGTGAAGACGCCGGTCAGCCCGTCGCGGAACACGGCCGACGCGATCAGAAAGTAGACCGTGTGTCGGTTGGTGCGCCAGAGGCCGGCGATGTCGCGCCCGAGTCGGGCATACGAGGCGAAGAACCCGACCTTCGGGCGGGCCGCGGTGCCGTGGGGCTCGAGTTCGGGAACAGACAGCAGCACCGGCAGCGCGAAGACGGCGAACCAGACGGCGGCGATCAGCATCGACACGCGCACCGACAGCCCGTTCTCGGCGGTGACGCCCAGAAGCCCGACATCGGGGTGGATGAAGCCGAAGTAGACGATCAGCAGCAGCACGATGCCGCCGAAGTAGCCCATCGACCAGCCGAACCCGCTCACCTTGCCGATGGTGCGGGGCGTCGAGACGCTGGAGAGCATCGCGTTGTAGTTGACCTCGGCGAACTGGAAGAAGACCGACCCGGCCGCGAGCAGCAGCAGGCCGAGCCAGAGATACTCGGGTGCCGCCTGCACGAAGAACAGGCCAGCGATGATCGCCACCACGATGTAGGTGTTCACGCCGAGCCAGAGCTTGCGGTTGCCGGAGGTGTCGCTGCGCTGGCCGGTGACGGGGGCGAGCAGGGCGACGATCACACCGGCGATCCCGAGGGTCCAGCCGAGTTGCGCCGACACGAAGGCTTCGTCGCCGAAGGGATGCCGCGTGGCGTTACCCGTCAGGTACACCGTGAACACGAAGGTTGTGACGACGGCATTGAACGATGCCCCACCCCAGTCCCACAGGGCCCAGGCGATGATGCGGCGGCGGGGCACAACGGCTGACACAGGTGACGCCGGGGCGGTGGACGGTGCTGTCATGGTGACACAGTACATTCCAGCTGTGAACTCCCGGCAAACTCCTGAGAGTTGAGTCTGTCGGGCTCAAGTTTCGTCGGAATGACTTGACACGATCCGGCCCGCGAGTAAACTTGAGGCAATGAGACTCAACTCTGTCGAGCAGTCTCCACTGTCTTAAGCCGGCCGCAAGGCCACGAAGGAGAAAAGCACATGGCTCGTGCAGTAGGTATCGACCTCGGAACCACCAACTCGGTCGTCTCCGTCCTCGAGGGTGGAGAACCCACCGTCATCGCGAACGCTGAGGGTTTCCGCACCACCCCCTCGATCGTTGCGTACACCAAAGACGGCGAGGTACTCGTCGGTGAGACCGCCAAGCGCCAGGCCGTCACCAACGTCGACCGCACCATCTCGAGTGTGAAGCGCCACATCGGCACCGACTGGAACGTCGCGATCGATGACAAGAAGTACACCCCGCAGGAGATCTCGGCGCGCATCCTCGCGAAGCTGAAGCGCGACGCTGAGTCGTACCTCGGCGACAAGGTGACCGACGCGGTCATCACCGTTCCCGCCTACTTCAACGACGCCGAGCGCCAGGCCACGAAGGAGGCCGGCGAGATCGCGGGCCTCAATGTTCTGCGCATCATCAACGAGCCGACCGCTGCGGCGCTCGCCTACGGCCTCGACAAGGGCAAGGAAGACGAGCTCATCCTGGTCTTCGACCTCGGTGGCGGAACGTTCGACGTCTCGCTGCTCGAAGTCGGTAAAGACGACGACTTCAGCACCATCCAGGTGCGTTCGACCGCCGGCGACAACCGCCTCGGCGGCGACGACTGGGACCAGCGCATCGTCGACTACCTGGTCAAGCGCTTCAAGGATTCGACCGGTGTCGACGTCTCGGGCGACAAGATCGCCAAGCAGCGCCTCAAGGAGGCCGCTGAGCAGGCCAAGAAGGAGCTCTCGGGTTCGCTGAGCACCACGATCCAGCTGCCCTACCTCTCGCTCACCGAGAACGGCCCCGCCAACCTCGACGAGACCCTGAGCCGCGCGAAGTTCGAAGAGCTGACCGCTGACCTGCTGGCCCGCACCGAGAAGCCCTTCCACGACGTCATCAAGGAGGCCGGTGTCTCTGTCGCCGACATCTCGCACGTCGTTCTGGTCGGTGGATCGACCCGAATGCCCGCCGTCGTGTCGCTCGTCAAGAAGCTGACCGGTGGTCGTGAGCCGAACAAGGGTGTGAACCCCGACGAGGTCGTGGCCGTGGGCGCGGCGCTGCAGGCCGGCGTTCTGAAGGGCGAGCGCAAAGACGTTCTGCTCATCGACGTCACGCCGCTGTCGCTCGGCATCGAGACCAAGGGTGGCATGATGACCAAGCTCATCGAGCGCAACACCGCCATTCCGACCAAGCGCAGTGAGACCTTCACCACGGCCGACGACAACCAGCCGTCCGTCGCGATCCAGGTCTTCCAGGGCGAGCGTGAGTTCACCCGCGACAACAAGAACCTCGGAACGTTCGAGCTGACCGGTATCGCACCGGCCCCGCGCGGCATCCCGCAGGTCGAGGTCACCTTCGACATCGACGCCAACGGCATCGTGCACGTGTCTGCCAAAGACAAGGGCACCGGCAAGGAGCAGTCGATGACCATCACCGGCGGTTCGAGTCTGTCGAAAGACGACATCGCCCGCATGGTGCGCGAGGGTGAAGAGCACGCCGCCGAAGACAAGAAGCGTCGCGAGGCTGCGGAGACCCGCAACACCAGCGAGCAGCTCGCGTACTCGATCGACAAGCTCATCAAGGACAACGAAGACAAGCTGCCCGACGACGTCAAGACCGAGGTGCAGGCCGATGTGGATGCGCTGAAGAGCGCCCTCGCCGGCGATGACGATGACGCCGTGAAGTCGGCCTTCGACAAGCTCAACGAGAGCCAGTCGAAGCTCGGCCAGGCCATCTACGCCAACTCGCAGGCCGACGAGGCAGCTGCCTCGGCTGCGGGTTCGACCGAAGAGCCCGCCCCCGAGGGCGCGTCTGACGAAGACATCGTCGACGCCGAGGTCGTCGACGACGAAGAGTCGAAAGAGCAGAAGTAGTCATGGCACGCGACAAGTCGAACCGCAGGGGCGATAGCCCCGACGGTGACGAGTCCGGCGCGTTCCCCCACGCCGGGTCCGAGGCGTTCTCCTCGGACCCGGCGACGGGTGAGCCGGTCGAAGACGGCGCGTTCATCGAGGCCGAGGGCCCCGATGTCGAGACGCCGACCGGCGAGCCGGCCACCGTCGATGACGAAGACGAGTATTCAGAAGCAGCAGAGGAAGGCGAGACCGTGGGCGACGGCGCGTTGAACGACGACGACCTGAGTTTTCTCGACGCCGTGAGCGCCGGGGCGGCTGACGATCTCGCAGCGGAGCGGCTCGCCGACCTGCAGCGGGTCACGGCCGAGTACGCGAACTACCGCAAGCGCACGGAGTCCAACCGCGAGGTCGAACGCGAGCGCACTGTCGGTGACGTCGTGAAGATCCTGCTGCCGGTGCTCGACGACCTCGACCGTGCTGCGAAGCACGGCGATCTCGTCGAGGGCCCGTTCGCCTCCATCGCGGCGAAGCTCCGCACGGGTGTCGAGCGTCTCGGTCTCAAGCCGTTCGGGGCAGCCGGCGAGGTGTTCGACCCGAACGAGCACGAAGCCATCTTCCAGCAGCCGACGCCGGGCGTCGAGGTCGCGACCATCGCTGACGTCGTCGAGACCGGGTACTACCTGGGCTCCACCCTGCTGCGCGCTGCGAAAGTCGTGGTAGCGGTGCCGAATGGCTAGCCAGGACTGGTTCGACAAGGATTTCTACAAGGTACTCGGTGTATCGAAAGACGTCTCTGCGGCCGACCTGAAGAAGCAGTACCGCAAGCTCGCGCGGCAGTACCACCCCGACTCCAACCCGGGTGATGCTGCCGCCGAGGCGAAGTTCAAGGAGATCAGCGAGGCCAACTCGGTGCTCGCCGACCCTGAGCAGCGCAAGGAGTACGACCAGATTCGCGCGATGGGTTCCGGCGCCCGCTTCACGGCGGGTGGCCAGGGCCAGTCGGGCGGTTTCGAAGACGTCTTCGGCGGGATGTTCGGCGGGGGTGCAGGCCGCGGAAGTGCGGGCGGCAGCGCCGGCTCGAACTACAGCTACCAGCAGGCCGGCTACGACGACCTCCTGGGCGGGATGTTCGGCGGCAACCGTGGATTCGGGCAGCCGAGCGGCGGGTTCCGTGGTTTCGGCGGCCCGACGCGCGGTCGCGACGTGACCGCGCGCACCACCGTCGACTTCGTCACGGCCACCAAGGGCGACACCATCAAGCTGCAGACCGCCGAGGGAACGACCATCACGGTCAAGATCCCGGCCGGAGTCTCCGACGGGCAGAAGATCAAGCTGCGCGGCAAGGGCGAGCAGAGCGTCGACGGCGGCGAGGCCGGAGACATCGTGCTCACCGTGTCGGTGCGCAAGCACCCCGTCTTCGAGCGCGACGGGCTGAACCTGCGGGTGAACGTGCCCGTCACCTTCGTCGAGGCGACGCTCGGGGCGACGATCGAGGTTCCCACCCTCGGCGGCGACCCGGTGAAGCTCCGAGTCGGGCCGGGAACGCCCAGCGGGCGCGTGCTGCGCGTCAAGGGCCGCGGCGTCGAGACTCCGAAGGGCACCGGCGACCTTCTGGCCGTCGTGCAGGTCGCTGTTCCGTCGCACCTCTCCGACGAGGCCCGGGAGGCCCTGGTGGCGTTCCACGCACTCGAACCGAACGAGAACCCGCGGGCAGAACTGCTCGCAAAAGCACAGGAGTGACATCCGGGGTCCGCATCCGCCTGCGCGAGCGAGCGGTGCGGGCCCCGCTGCACGTGACACAGCGATGACGACCGGAGGTCGGTGATGCAAGCACCCGTCGATGAGAACGCACCCCTCTTCGCGATCGCGGTGGCGGCGGAACTGGCCGAGATGCACCCGCAGACCCTCCGCCAGTACGACCGACTGGGCCTCGTGAGCCCCAGTCGCACCGCCGGCAAGTCGAGGCGGTACTCCCTCCGGGATGTGATGCAGTTGCGCGAGATCGCCCGGCTCGGCACCGAGGGCATCACGCTCGAGGGCATCCGGCGCATCCTGGAACTCGAGAACGTCAACCAGGAGCTCTCGCGCCGCGTTCGCGAGCTGGAGACGGCGCTCGCCGACGAGCTGCTGAACCGGCCGGGCCGCCGGGTCTTCGCAGCCGGTGCAGAGGGTGAGATCGTGTCGCTGAAGAACGGTACCCGCAGCCAGCGCCGCACCGAAGTCGTGGTCTGGCGACCGTAGCCGGCACGGGCGCCCGCCCGAACCTTGCAAGAATGGGGGCATGACGAACACCCCCGCGCTCGGTCTGCTGCTCGACATCGATGGGCCGATCGCCTCGCCGGTCTCCCGCTCGATCGCCATTCCGAGCATCCTCTCCGACCTCGTCGAGCTGGTGCGCGCGGGCATCCCGATCGCCTTCATCACCGGCCGGTCGGCCGAGTTCGTCGCCGACGAGGTCGTCGCGCCGCTCCGCACGGCCGGGCTCGACGACGCCCTCGGGGGCGGTGGGCGCATGTTCGTGGTCTGTGAGAAGGGTGCGGTCTGGTTCGCGATGACTCCGGATGGCCCGGCCCCCACAGAGGTCGACGAGACGGTGGCGCTGCCCGATGAGTTCCGGGCGCACATCCGTTCGGTCGTCGACGACCGCTTCGGCGACTCGATGTTCTTCGACGAGGGCAAGCTCGCGATGGTCTCCGTGGAGCAGCGAACCGATGTGAGCGCCGAACAGTACCGCCCGCTGCAGCTGGAGTACAACGAGGTCGCCTTCGATGCGCTGGTGGAGCGGGGCCTCGGAGCCCGGTACGGCGACCGTGAGGTGCCGAACGCGGCCGGCGACATCCCGTTCCGCATCGACCCCACCATCATCTCGACCGACGTCGAGTCGGTGACCCTCGACAAGGATCGCGGCGCAGAGCGCGCGCTCGCCTTCTTCGAGGCGCAGGGCGACCTGCCACGGGTCTGGCGGTCGGTGGGCGACTCCCGCAGCGACTACAAGATGGCCGACTACCTGCACTCCGCCGGGTACGAGGTGGCGCATGTGGATGTTCGGCCGAGCGACGGCGTGCTCGAGAAGCCGTACGAGGTGGTCGTCGAGGGCGACCTCATCCACGACGAGGCGGGCGCCGCGTTCCTTTCGTACTGGGTACAGAAGCTCGGCCTCCAGCGCCAGTAGCCTGCGAGACGGTCAGTTGCGGCCGAGAGCGTCAGTTGTACCGGTCGGTCTCGCTCGGAAGTGACCGTCTCGCGCGGCGACGTGTGGCGGGCGGGGCGGGGGCGGGCGGTCAGGCCGAGGTGCGGGCCTTCGTGGCGCGCCCGGGCGCGCCAGCCGCGGCCGCGCGCTGCAGCTTCGCGACCGTGCGGCGCTCCCGTGCGTCACGGATGCGTTGCACGATGAGCTTCACCGACAGCTCCTCGTGGATGCAGTACGCGATGATGAGCGCAATGCCGCCGCCGGTGATGAAGACGGTACGGATGACGTAGCCGAGGATGTCGCCCTGCACGGAGTCGGAGATGTCCATCCCCTCGGCGATGCTCACACAGGCGAAGAAGATCGATGCCGAGACGACCAGATGCGTCGCCAGCCCCTCCTTGATGCCGACGATCGCGAAGAGAATGATGCACCACGCCGCATACCAGGGGTGGATGACCGGTGAGAGCACGACCGTGGCGGTGAACGCCAGCGCGAGGCGCATCAGCGGGTCCAGGTTGCGCTTCGTCAGCATCACCCAGGCCACGACGAGCACCATCACACCGATGGCGATGAACTTCACGATGTTCGCCGGCATCTCGCCGTCGAGCCCGAAGGCTCCGAACGCGCCGCCGACCGCGATCGCGAGGATGTTCACCGGGGCGTACCAGTGCGACACCGAGCCGGGCGTCGCGAGCGTGAGCACCCAGCCGAAGCCGATGCCCATCAGCCAGCCGAGGGCTCCGAGCACCGCAGCCCCGATCGCCACGGAGACGATCCAGTACTTGATGGTGCTGCGCACGGTGCGGTTCTGGCCCGCCCAGATGATGCCGATGATGGGCAGCGCCAGCACGGCGATCGGCTTCACGCCGACGGAGGCCGTCACGAGCAGGATCCCGATGATCGGATGCTTCTTCAGCGCCGCGTAGACACCGGCGATCAGCAGGGCGAGCATGAGCGCATCGTTGTGACCGGCGACCACGAAGTTGAACATGATGACCGGGCTCGCCAGAACCAACCACAGCACCTTGCCCGGGTCGACCTGGCGCATCAGGGCGATGCGGTAGGCGAAGTAGGCGATCGCCAGCGCACTGATGATCGCGATGAGGCGGAAGAGGGCGACGGCCATGATCGGCGACGTTCCCGCGACCATCACCGTGATCTGCTCGATCCAGAGGTAGACGGGGCCGTAGGGCGTCTTCGCGTTCGCCCACATCGGGTCGACACCGATGTTGAACCAGCCCTGGATCGCCGAGATGCCGTCGACGTACGGGTTGAACCCGCCGGCCATCAACCGGCCCTGACCGACGTACGCGAACAGGTCGCGCGAGTACAGCGGCACGGCGAACGCGAGCGGAAGTGCCCAGACGACCGAGGTCACGATGACGCGCTTCAGGGCATCCGCCGGGTTCTTGCGCATCGCCGAACCGAGTTTCAGCCAGGCGATCACGAGGAGGAGCCCGGCACCGATGACCACGAAGGTCGAGATGTGCACGAGCAGGTCGTTGCCCCGCACGCTCTGAATGATCGGCCAGCCCCGCACGTTCGAGCCCGGGCCGAGCCAGCCGACGGCGAGAGAACCGAGCGCGATGAAGAGCGACCCCACCAGCCCCATCAGCAGGGGAGAGCCCAGTTCTCGCCGCAGAATACTCTTCACTGTCAATACTTTAGGTCGTGCGGCCTGTGAACAGCATGGCTTGACAAATTGTACTGGCGCGAGTCGGCAGAAGCGTCTAAACTTGAGTCAGGTCGACTCAGGTTTGAGGGCCAGAAATTTCACGCAGTTTCAGAAAGGTGTCACTCGAATGCAGCCGCAGAGCGGTCAGCAGAACGTCGACGAGCAGAGTGCTCTCGAGAAGTACGGCGTCAATCTCACGAAGATCGCCGCCAGCGGCAAACTCGACCCCGTGATCGGTCGGGATGCCGAGATCCGTCGGGTCAGCCAGGTGCTGACTCGACGCACCAAGAACAACCCCGTGCTCATCGGCGAGCCCGGCGTCGGCAAGACGGCCGTGGTCGAGGGGCTGGCGCAGCGCATCGTCGCGGGCGACGTCGCCGACTCGCTGAAGGGCAAACAGCTGGTGTCGCTCGACCTCGCGGCGCTGGTCGCCGGGGCGAAGTACCGCGGCGAGTTCGAAGAGCGGCTGAAGGCCGTGCTCCAGGAGATCAACGACGCCGACGGCGAAATCATCACCTTCGTCGACGAGTTGCACACCCTCATGGGCGCCGGCGGCGGCGAAGGTTCTGTCGCGGCATCCAACATGCTGAAGCCGATGCTCGCCCGGGGCGAGCTTCGGCTGATCGGCGCCACCACCCTCAACGAGTACCGCGAGTACATCGAGAAGGATGCGGCGCTCGAGCGCCGGTTCCAGCAGGTGTTCGTCGGCGAACCCAGTGTCGAAGACACCATCGCGATCCTGCGTGGGCTGAAGGAGCGGTACGAGGCCCACCACAAGGTCGCGATCGCGGATGCGGCCCTCGTCGCCGCGGCATCCCTCTCGAACCGCTACATCTCAGGGCGGCAGCTGCCCGACAAGGCGATCGACCTGATCGACGAGGCGGCCTCGCGGCTGCGCATGGAGATCGACTCGGCCCCTGTCGAGATCGACGAGCTTCGTCGCAGTGTCGACCGCCTGCGGCTCGAAGAGCTGGCGCTGAAGAAGGAGAAAGACGACGCGTCGAAGCAGCGGCTCGAGAAGCTGCGCGACGACCTCGCCACCCGCTCGGCCGACCTCGAAGTGCTGCAGGAGCGGTGGGATCGCGAGCGCGCGGTGCTGAACCGCGTCGGCGAACTCAAGACGCAACTCGACGCCGCCCGCATGTCGGCGGAGAAGGCGCAGCGCGAGGGCAACCTCGAGCGCGCGTCGAAGCTGCTGTACGGCGAGATCCCGGTGATCGAACGCCAGCTGCGCGAGGCCGAGAGCGCCGAACAGTACCCCGACGGCGAGCGCATGGTGAGCGACCAGGTCACCGAGGCCGAGATCGCCGCCGTGATCGCTGCGTGGACGGGCATCCCTGTCGACCGCCTCACCCAGGGCGAGACGCAGAAGCTGCTGAACCTCGAGAAGGAGCTGGGCAAGCGGCTGATCGGGCAGCGGCCCGCTGTTCGCGCAGTCGCCGATGCGGTTCGCCGCACGCGCGCGGGCATCTCCGACCCGAACCGGCCGACCGGTTCGTTCCTCTTCCTCGGGCCGACCGGTGTCGGCAAGACCGAGCTCGCGAAGGCGCTCGCCGAGTTCCTCTTCGACGACGAGCGCGCGATGATCCGCATTGACATGAGCGAGTACGGCGAGAAGCACTCCGTGGCCCGGCTGCTCGGTGCGCCTCCTGGCTACATCGGCTACGAGCAGGGCGGGCAGCTGACGGAGGCCGTGCGCCGCCGGCCCTACTCTGTGGTGCTGATGGACGAGGTGGAGAAGGCCCACCCCGAGGTCTTCGACGTGCTGCTGCAGGTGCTCGACGACGGGCGGCTGACCGACGGTCAGGGTCGCACGGTCGACTTCCGCAACACCATCCTGATTCTGACGTCGAACCTCGGGTCGCAGTTCCTGGTCGACCCGACGCTCTCCGACGACGCGAAGGAGGCCGCGGTGCTGCAGGTCGTGCGGCAGGCCTTCAAGCCCGAGTTCGTGAACCGCCTCGACGACATCGTGGTGTTCACGGCGCTCACCCACGACGACCTCGCGCAGATCGTGTCGCTCTACGTCGACCGTCTCGCCCGGCGGGTGTCTGAGCGCGGGCTGTCGCTGGCGGTGACTCCGGATGCCCGTTCCTGGCTTGCCGACAAGGGCTACGACCCTGCGTACGGTGCCCGGCCGCTGCGGCGGCTGATGCAGCGCGAGATCGACGACCGCCTCTCGATGGCGCTGCTCTCCGGGGCGATCCGCGACGGCGACACCGTCTACGTGGGGCTCGACCCCGACGGCACCGCCCTCACGGTCGGCCCCGTCGTGCTCGTCCCCGAGGACTAGCCGGCCCCGCGTGCCGCGAGGGGACCCATATCGTTCCAAGGCCGCGCCCGCAGAATGATCTGCGCCCCCTCGCGCCGCGTGCGGGCCGGCGGGCGCCGGGTCAGGGGAGCCAGGTGTTGTTCGAGATGAGCAGCATCGACTGCAGGGCAATCGAGTCGGCGAAGTAGCCACCCGACGGTGCCGCGAACCTCGGCCACAGCGCATTCAGCCAGGGCTGGCTGCCTGCGTCGACGGCGGCCGCCGCTGCGAACGGCGCGGT
Organism: Subtercola sp. Z020; assembly: GCF_002931235.1. Taxonomy (GTDB): domain Bacteria; phylum Actinomycetota; class Actinomycetes; order Actinomycetales; family Microbacteriaceae; genus Subtercola. The sequence continues at coordinate 18,612 of NZ_PSTT01000007.1, forward strand.
GAAGGCCGGGTCGCCGTAGCCGACGAGCGCCTTGCCGTTGAGTCGATAGCCTGCCCGGATCGAGCCCGGCGTGTCTTTCGTCGCCGCACGGATCCAGGCGGTCATCTTCTGCACGGCAGCCCGTGATGCGGCATCGTTCGCGAGCAGCGCGTTCGACGCCAGGCGCCACGGGTCGCGGCATGCGTTCTAGGAGTGTGCGCCGTCGAACTCGCCCTCCTGAAAACCTGCCGGCGCCGGCTTCGGCGTCGTGTTCGTCGAGACGATGAAGTCGGGGAGCAGGCCGGTGTCGGGTGCGTACCGCTGCCGCACGGTCGTGATGAGTGCATCCGTCGCCGTGATCACCTCGCCCCAGAACGGGTCGCCGGTCGCCGTCTGGAAGGCGAGGAAGTGGTCGGTCATGAAATCCGACGAGCGGGTCGCGAACCAGTGCGCGGCGTCCGACCGACTGGGCCAGTCGCCGAGCTTGGTGAGATGGGTGGTCGGGTTGATCTCGCTCCGCTTTATCGCGGCGATGCGCTTCAGGGCCTCCGCGCGGTAGTCGAGCGTGCCGGTCGAGCCCCACTGCCGGTCGGCGAGCAGCAGCCCGAACGCAATGTCGAGGTCGCCGTCGGTCGCCGATCCTGCGTCACCCGGGATGCTCGCGCAGCCGTCATCCTGGTGCCACGCCATCAGCCCGCTGTCGACTTCGCTCGGGTGGTCGGCGGCGAAGCGGAAAAGCCCGTCGAACTCAGCCTGTGCCGCCGGATCAGCTCCCGCCATCAGGGCGACCACGACCATCCCGTAGCCCTGACCTTCTGAGACCACCCGCGACGGGGTGGAACTCGAGGCGTCGACGTAGTATCGGCCTGCACCGCAGCCGGCCACGAGGTGGCGCGGCTTCCATGCGGTGTAGGCGGCCAGCGTCGCGGCATCCGCCTGCGCCGCGTCACCGGGTGGGAGCGCCGAGCCCCGCGCGCGCACCACGGGATGCGACCCGAACGGTCGTGTGGGCGGCGCGTCGGCACCGATGATGGTCTGGATCTCCGCGTCGGCGGCGGGCATCCCCGTCGCCGACGCGGGCAGCGCTCCCGAGAGTGGCAGGCAGAGCGCCCCCACGACGGCGATGGTGAGCGCGGTCGAGCGCCCTTGTGGCCTGCGGAACATGGCCCTGCCTCCCTGCTGCACAGCGGTTCTGTGCTCACTGGAGAGACGCGCAGGGGGCCCGATCCTTACGCGGAACGGGCGGCGAGGATCGCCGCCGTGCGGGCGGGCACGGTGTCGTCCTGCAGGGAGGTGGTGTCGCCCAGGGGGCGGCCGTCGACGAGGTCGCCGAGCAGGCGGCGCATGATCTTGCCCGAGCGGGTCTTCGGCAGGTCCGGCACCACCACGAGGTCGCGCGGCTTCGCGATCGGCCCGATCTGGCGTGCGACGTGGGCGCGGAGGAGGGAGCCCAGCTCGAGTTCGAGCGCCGCCCAGAACGCCGGGTCGGCGGCATCCAGAGCCGTCACCTCGCGCGAGGGGATCACGAACGCGGCGATCGCCTCGCCCGTCACCGCGTCGGAGACCCCGACCACGCCCGCCTCGCCGACGGCCGGATGCGACACCAGCGCCGACTCGATCTCGATCGTCGAGAGCCGGTGGCCGGAGACGTTGATGACGTCGTCGACCCGCCCGAGCAGCCAGATGTATCCGTCTGCGTCGTATTTCGCGCCGTCACCTGCGAAGAAGTAGCCCTGCTCGGCGTATTTCTTCCAGTACGAGTCACGAAAGCGGGCCGGGTCGCCCCAGACGCCGCGGGCCATCGACGGCCAGGTTCCGTCGATCACGAGGTAGCCGCCTTCGCCCCGCGCCACCTCGGCTCCGGCCTCGTCGACGATCAGCGCCCGGAGCCCCGGCAGGGCGAGAGTGGCGGAGCCCGGCTTCAGCACCGTGACGCCCGGCAGGGGAGCGATGATCGCCGACCCGGTCTCCGACTGCCACCACGTGTCGACGATCGGTGCACGGCCGCCGCCGATGTGTTCGTGGAACCACACCCACGCCTCGGGGTTGATCGCCTCGCCCACCGTGCCCAGCAGGCGCAGCGATGAGAGGTCGAAGTGGGGAGGCAGGCCATCCGGGAACCAGGTCATGAAGGTGCGGATGAGCGTCGGCGCCGTGTAGTAGGTCGTCACGCCGTAGCGCTCGATGATCTCGAAGTGCCGGCCGGTGTGCGGTGTGTTCGGCGTGCCCTCGTAGATGACGCTCGTCGCGCCGTTCGAGAACGGGCCGTAGAGCACGTAGGTGTGGGCGGTCACCCAGGCGAGGTCGGCGGTGCACCAGTACACGTCGTCGGGCTTGGCGTCGAAGATCGCGGCGTGGCTCCAGCTGGCCTGGGTGAGGTAGCCGCCGCTGGTGTGCACGACGCCTTTCGGCCGGCCGGTGGTTCCGCTGGTGTAGATGATGAACAGTGGATGCTCGGAGTCGAAGTACTTCGCCTCGTGCGTGTCGGCGACGCCGGCGATCGCGTCGTGGAACCAGACGTCACGCCCCGGCGTCCACGGGATGTCGGGGGTCAGCTCGCCGGTGCGGCGCACGACGAGGACGTGCTCGACGGTGCTGGCGGGGCCGCTCACGGCGGCGTCGGCGTTCGCCTTGACGGCCACCGCCTGGCCGCGCCGGAACTGCCCATCGCTCGTGACCAGCAGTTTCGCCCCGGTGTCTTCGACCCGGAACTTCAGCGCTTCGGCCGAGAACCCGCCGAACACGAGCGAGTGGATCGCGCCGATGCGCGCGATGGCGAGCGTGATCACGATGGTCTCGGGGATGACCGGCAGGTACACGACCACCCGGTCGCCGGCGACGATGCCGAGCGCCTCGAGGGCGTTGGTGGCCTGCGCGACGCGGCGCTGCAGCTCGGCGTAGGTGATCTGCTCCCGATCGCCAGGTTCTCCCTCGAACGTGATGGCGATCGTGTCGCCGCGCCCCGCCTCGACATGGCGGTCGACGCAGTTGACGGCGACGTTCAGGCGACCGCCGACGAACCACTCGGCGTGGGGGATGCTGAGCAGCGGTCGCCCGTCGTCGTCGAGCCCGGTGAAGCCGGGGTCGGCCGGGTCGGCGCCCACCTGGGCGGCGGCCTCCTCGCGGCTGAGCGGGATGGCGGGCTCCCAGACGTGGGCGGTGTGCCAGCGCTCGGCCCAGTCGAGGCGGTCGGCCTGCCGCTCCCAGTAGGCCACGGGGTCGGCGGCTGCGCGCTCATACTCACCGGCATCGACGTTGGCCGCGGCCCGGAAGGCGGCGCTCGGCGGGTAGACGCGGTTCTCGCTCAGCAGGTTCTCGATGGTGGCAGGCACCCGCCTCACGCTACCGGCTGCCGCGCGGCGGCCTTCGCTGCGGCGTAACGGCCGGTAACGGGGCGCTCCGGGCGCCCTCCGCGAGCCGCGGGCGCCCGGAATGCGGCGCGCTACGCCGTGACGACGATCTCGTCGAGCGACTTGCGCGTGCGCGGCGCGAGCTCGCGGGCGCGGGTCTTCTCGTCGGCCAGGTTCTCGGCCGGGGCGACCACGCCGAGCGCCGTCACCGTGACGGGCTCCCAGCGCTCGCCGAGGTCGAACGCGGCGCGCAGCCCCTCGACCTCGATGCCGCCCATCTGGTGCACGTGCAGCCCATCGGCGTGCGCCTGCACGGTGAGGTTCGCCACCGCCTGGCCGAGGTCGTACATGCCCCAGCGGCGCGGCTTGCCCTCGCTGTCGACGACCTCTGCGACGTTGACGATCAGCACGCTGGCGTTCGGGGTCCAGACGCGGTTGAAGCCCATTAGGTTCTCGGTGATCAGGTCGAACATCGGGGTTCCGCGGCGGGCGACGATGAACTTCCACGGCTGGGTGTTCGCCGCGGAGGCCGACCAGCGGGCCGCCTCCAGCGCGCTCGTGAGGGCGGTCTCGCTCACCTCGGCGGTCTCGTCGAACGAGCGCGGGCTCCAACGCTCGGCGAGCACGTCGAGGATCGGGCTGCTCGTGTCGGCGGTGCGCACGGGCGAAGTGGTGTCTGTGAGGGTCACGGGGTGCTCCTGGTGTCGTCGGATCGAGAAGTCAGGGCGCCGTTGTCCTTCGGGTTTTGCAACCCACCGTACCCCGCCACTATTCCATGCGTTCGTATATTTCTGCTCAGGATGCCGCGGGCAGCAGCCCGGCGAGGGCCGCCGCGAACGCATCAACGTCGGCCTCTGTCGTGTCGAACGAGCACATCCACCGCACTTCGCCGGTCGCGTTGTCCCAGTCGTAGAACCGGAACACCTCACGTAGCCGGTCGGCCACGCCCGGCGGCAGAATGGCGAACACCGCGTTCGCGGCGACCGGACGCGTCAGGGTGACCCCCGGCATCCCGCTCACGGCGTCGGAGAGGCGTGCCGCCATCGCATTCGCGTGCGAGGCCGACTCGAGCCAGAGCCCCGACTCGAGCAGCGCGACGAGCTGGGCGGAGACGAACCGCATCTTGCTCGCGAGCTGCATGTTCATCTTGCGGAGATAGACGAGGCCCTCGGATGCCGCGGGGCTCAGCACAACGATGCACTCGCCGTAGAGCAGGCCGTTCTTGGTGCCGCCGTACGAGAGCACGTCGACCCCGGCATCCGTCGTGAAGTCGCGGAGCGGAACCCCGAGAGCGGCGGCTGCGTTCGAGAGGCGCGCGCCGTCCATGTGCAGCAGCATGCCGCGGGAGTGGGCGTGCTCGGCGATCGCCCGCACCTCCTCGACCGAGTAGAGCGTGCCGAGCTCGGTCGTCTGCGTGATCGAGACGACCAGCGGCTGCGCCCGGTGCTCGTCGCCCCAGCCCCAGGCCTCGCGGTCGATCAGTTCGGGGGTCAGTTTGCCGTCGGGCGTCTCGACCGTGAGCAGCTTGAGGCCTGCGACCCGCTCGGGCGCACCGTTCTCGTCGGTGTTGATGTGCGCGGTCTGGGCGCAGACGATGGCGCCCCAGCGCGGCAGCATCGACTGCAGGCTGAGCACGTTGGCACCGGTTCCGTTGAAGACGGGGAACGCCTCGGCGGCCTCGCCGAAGTGCGCCTTCATGACCTGCTGCAGGCGCGCGGTGTAGACGTCTTCCCCGTACGCGATCTGGTGCCCCTCGTTGGCGGCGGCGATCGCGTCGAGCAGCAGCGGGTGCACGCCGGCGTAGTTGTCGGAGGCGAAGCCGCGGCGGGCGGGGTCGTGCAGGCGCAGGGCCGGGTCGAAGTTCATCACGTCTCCAGTTTCTCGCACTGCGGGCAGTGCTGGTGTCGTTCGGGCGTCGGGTGGGGCATAGTCGAGGGAGCAGGGTGCCGCCGGGGCCCGGGGGGCGGAGTCATGCAGAGCGTCAAGACGGTCGTGTTCATGGTTCTGTCACTGGTCGTGCTGGCGGCGATCGCGCTGGTGATCTACCTCGTGGTCGCCCAGGTGATACCGGGGGCGACGTTCAGCCCCGACGGGCCGCCCCGCGACATCCCGGCGCTGCCGCTGTCGACGACGGGCGGCTGACGGGCGCTCGGGCCGCCGACCAGGTCGAGCCGTTCGGCCCGCTCGGCCTGCGGATGCCGTGGCGGCGGCCCGGGCATCCGCGAGCCGTTCAGGCCAGCGCCGCCTGGCCGGTGATGCCCTTCGTCGACTCGATCACGCCGCCCATCTTCTTGGCGAGCGCCTCGTAGAACATCGACAGCGGGAACTCGTCGGGCAGCACCTCGTCGGTGAGGCCGCGCGGCGGCCCGTCGAGCGGCAGCGCGTCGGGGCCCTTCGCCCACACCGAAGCGGGGTTCGGGGTGAGCGTCTCGGAGACGAGGGCGTAGGCGGCGAGCCAGTGCGCCGTCTTCGGGCGGTCGATCGAGCGCCAGTAGAGGTCGTCGATCGATTCGCCGAGGGCGATGACGGCGTCGGCGACATGCGGCCAGTCGATACTGAGGCGCGTGTCGGTCCAGTGCAGCACGCGCCGCTGGTGCAGCCAGGCGAACAGCAGTTGGCCGCCGAGACCATCGTAGTTGCGCACCCGGCTGCCGGTGATGGCGAACCGGAAGATGCGGTCGAAGATGATCGCGTACTGCACGCGCTTCGCGGTCTCGACGGTGTACGGCGAGTAGAGGCCCTCGCGCTCGATGCGCACCGCCTCACGGAACGCGGTCAGGTCGCAGCGCAGCTCCTCCAGCGAGTACAGGAAGAACGGCATGCGCTGCTTGATCATGAACGGATCGAACGGCAGGTCGCCGCGCATGTGGGTGCGGTCGTGGATGAGATCCCACATCACGAAGGTCTCTTCTGCCAGGTGCTGGTCTCCCAGCAGCTCGCGGGCGTCGGCGGGCAGCTCGAGTCGCGTGGTCTCGGCGGCTGCCGTCACGACGAGCCGGAACCGCGCGGCCTCGCGGTCGGCGAAGATCGCCCCCCAGGTGAAGGTCGGAACGGTGCGCATCGCGATCGTCTCGGGGAACAGCACGGCCGAGTTCGTGTCGTAGCCGGCGGTGAAATCGACGAAACGGATGGGCACGAACAGGGAGTTCGAGTACTCGGCGCCCTCGAGCTGCGCGACGAAGTCGGGCCAGACCACCTCCACGGCGACGGCTTCGAAGAGCCGGTCTGTGCTGCCGTTCTGCGTGTACATCGGGAAGACGACGATGTGCTGCAGCCCGTCGACGCGGTGCTGCTGCGGCTGGAAGGTGTTCAGTGAGTCCAGAAAGTCGGGCACGCCGAAGTCGCCCTCTGCCCAGCGCTCGAAGTCGACGGCGTCGGCTTCGAGGTACGCGGCATCGTGCGGGAAGTGCGGCACGAGCATCCGGAGCTCGCGGGTGACGGTGCGCACGAGGTCGCCGAGTGCGGCGCGGTCGGCGAGCGGATCGGCCGACCCGTCGGTCAGCTGGTGGCTCTGGATGCTCGACACCGCGTCGCGGAGGGCGACCCAGTGCGGGAGGGCGGCCGCGGGCAGGGCTGCGCCCGCGGGGCCGGTGGCGGCGGGTGCGGTGCCGGCGGCGCTTGCCGGGGCGACTGCACTTCGGAGGTCTTCGACGACCTCCGGCTCGCCGATGACGGCGTCACGGGCCAGTGCGCTTTCGAGCGTGGGCTTGGACATGAGAACCTCCGTTCGCAGATGCTGCAGTGCCGGGTGTGGCTTTCTCGAGCCGGCTGGCTCAGCAGCGAGCCTAAGAGGATCTCGGCCGCGCTTTCCGCAGCTGGCAGCCGCTATCGCGCGCCTAACGCCCCTCCGCGCTCATTCCTTGCGCGACCCCCACCGGCCGCGGCCGCCGCTCGACGCGGCCGGGTCAGCGGGTCTGGCCGACGAGGAGCGAGACGCGGAGGCCGTGCCGCGTCTTCACGATGGCGGCCGGAATGCGGGTCGAGCGCCCGCGCTCCTCCAGCCGCGTCAGGGTGTCGAGCGCTACGGCCTCGAGCCCGCGCGGGATGTAGCCCACGATCGGCGTCATGCGCGAATCGACGAAGAAGCGCACCGCGACGGGCGCATCCGTTCGTTCCTCCTCGATCGTGCGCCGCCCGATGAACACCTGCAGTTCGCCGAGACCACGGCCCTCGACGTCGGCGATCGTCTCCTGGAACGGATCGCTGCCGGCGAGTTGGATGCTCACCCGCGCGTTCTTCGGGCGCATCCCGTAGTCGTAGTCGCTGAGCTTGCCCGATCCGACGTCCTTCCGGCCGAAGACAGGCTCCGCGGCCGCACCGGCGCCGGCCTGCGTGCCGCTGCTCACTCGCCGGCCCCCTCGGGGTGTTCCATCCACCACTCGGTGAACTCCCGCGCACGGCCGTCGGGCGCAAGGCGGATCAGCCAGAGGTTGCTGTAGGTGGGGCCGTCGGCGTACGAGGTCGTCGCCTGCACCAGTGCGAGGTCGTCGGGAAAGTAGGGGTCGGGCGCCCGCAGCACCTGCCAGGCGAACGTCGTCGACTCGGGCGCATCCTGCGCCTCGAGCCAGCCCTCGACGATCTCGTCGTACCCGTGCCAGGGCGGCGAGAAGGGTTCGGTCCGGTAGTCGGCGTCGGGGGTGAAGAGGGCGCGGATGTCGTCGGGGTCGTTCGTGTTCCAGGCGGTGCGGTAGCGCGCGATCCATTCGGCGAGACCGGATGATCGGGGTTCGGTTGCGTCGCTCACCGTTCTACAGCTTTCCGTTCAACAGGTTCTCGATGGCCTTCTCAAGGCGTCGCTGCCGGGTCTCCGGGGTCTTCGCATCGTCGAGCGGAAGCGTGAAGCGGCGCTTGTTGCTGTAGGAGAGGGAGTCGAAGAAGGTGCGGGCGGCGGGGGTCGCGTCGAGCGCGGCGGCCAGATCGTCGGGCACGACCACCTCGCGGGGCTGGTCGTCGAGCACGATGTCGACCTCGAAGTCGTCGCCGGGGGCGATGCCCGAGCCCTTCCTGACCTCGGCGCTCACGGGCAGCATGATCTCGCCGCGGTAGGGCGTCACGGTGCTGCGATAGGTGTAACCGTTGATCGTGACGGCGACGGCGTGTTTCTTCGCGGTGCCGAGTGCCTCGTAGACATCGGTGGGCACGACGATGCCGGTGGCTGTCTTGCCGCTCTGCAGGAGGCTCGCCTGGAATCTCATAGAAGGAGTATGCCGCCTCCTCTCCTCCACAGCCAGCGAGTGCTGCGAAGTCATCCACCGTCGCGGTGGCGGAGCGTTCGTGCAGAAGGCGCAAAGTAGCATGGGGCCATATGAACGCCACGAGCACCAGCAGCACGGCTGCCCGAGAAGCCGGTGTCTCCGCGCACTTCCTCCCGCACATCCAGGGCCTCAGGGCAATCGCGGTGCTGCTCGTCGTCATCTACCACTTCTGGCCCGGCCGGCTCACGGGCGGGTACATCGGCGTCGATGTGTTCTTCGTCATCTCCGGCTTTCTGATCACCCAGCAGCTCTCCCGCGAGCTCGAGCGCACCGATCGCATCCGGCTGCCCACCTTCTGGGCCAAGCGGGTGCGGCGACTCCTGCCTGCAGCGCTGCTCGTGCTGCTGTTCAGCGCGGTCATGACGCTCACGCTGATGCCGCTGAGCGCGCTCGCAGAGAACGTGCGCGAAATTCTCGCGAGCACGTTCTACGTCGAGAACTGGGCGCTCGCGGCCAGTTCCGTCGACTACCTCGCGGCCGCGAACGATGCGTCGCTCGTGCAGCACTACTGGTCGCTGTCGCTCGAGGAGCAGTTCTACCTCGTCTGGCCGATCCTGCTGATGGGTGCGTCGGTGTTCGGGGTGCGGCGGCTCGCCCGACGGCGCGGGGCCTCGGGCGCGGCTGCGGCATCCGGAGCCGCCGTCGGGCAGAGCCGCTGGAACGCGATGATCACCCTGGTCGTGGTGGCCACCGTGGTGTCGTTCGTGCTCTCGGTGGTGTTCACCCAGAACGACCCCGCGTCGGCGTACTTCGTCACCTACACGCGCGTGTGGGAGTTCGGTATCGGGGCGATCCTCGCCCTCATCCCGCGGCTGCGGCCCGTGCGGGTCTGGCAGAGCAACCTGCTCGGCTACGCGGGCATCGTCGCGGTGATCGGCGCGGCCTTCGTCTACGATCGCAACACCCCGTTCCCGGGCTACGCCGCCCTGCTCCCCGTGCTCGGCACCGCAGCGATCATCGCCTCCCACCGCTCGGTTCGACGGCTCGACGCCGCAAGCGTGCTCGGCAGCCGGGTTCCGCGGTTCATCGGTGACATCTCGTACTCGCTCTACCTCTGGCACTGGCCGCTGATCGTGGTGGCGCCCTTCGTGCCCGGCTGGGGCCTCTCGATCTACAACCGCATCGCGCTGCTGGCGATCTGCTTCCTGCTCGCCTGGCTGACGAAGAAGTTCGTCGAAGACCCGACCCGCCGCTGGAGCTTGTGGACCACCCGCAGACCACGCGTCAGCTTCGGCTTCATGGTCGCGGGCATGGCCGTCGCGAGCCTCGTCATCGGCGGGGTCTCCGCGGTGCAGCAGCCCAAGTACGAGGCGGCGGCCACCGAACTCGCGTCGACCGTGGCGAACCTGCCCGAGTGCTTCGGGGCGGCCTCGGCCGCGAGCCCCGTGGTCACGGGGGCGCTGGCGTCGTCGGTGTTGGCGGTCGGCACGCCCGGCTGCACGAATGCGGCACTGGCCGAGACGATCATCCCGTCACCCGGCTTCGGCAACGCCGACCGGCCGAGCCACCCCGAGTGCCTCGTGACGCTGAACGACTCGAACCTCTCTGCCTGCCACTTCGGTTCGAGCGACCCGGCGGCGAAGCGCGTCGCGTTGATCGGCGACAGCCACGCCTACCAGCTGCTCGGCCCGTTCATGCAACTCGCCGACCGCAACGGCTGGGCCCTCACCACTTACATCAAGGGCGGTTGCACCTGGAACACCGACGCCATGACCGGTGCCGACGCCTTCTCGGTCTCGTGCAACACATGGCGCTCGAACCTGACGGCCGAGCTGGCTTCTGTGCAGCCGTTCGACGCCGTGTTCACGGCCTCGCTCGCCGATGAGGCCGCGCCGGGCACCTCAGAGCAGGGCGCGGCCCTCGCCGCGGGCTTCAGCGCCGCGTGGCAGCAGGTGACGTCGAAGGGAACGCCCGTCGTCACGATGGTCGACAACCCGTCGTGGAGCGACGACCCGAACAAGTGCCTGCGCACCGAAGACCCGGCCGACTGCGCCGAGCCGCGCTCCGAGGGGCTCGTGGCCGACCCGCCCGTCGCGCAGGCGGCCGCCGAGGCCTCCGCCGCCGGCCAGAACGTCACACTGCTCGACTTCACCAGCACCTTCTGCACGGCAGACGACTGCCTGGCCGTGATCGGGGGCGCCAACGTCTACCGCGACCAGGATCACCTGACGAACACGTTCGCCATGACGATGGCACCGTACTTCGAGTCCGCGATGCTCGCGGCGCTCGCGCGCTGAGCGCCGGGAGCCGCAGGCCGTGGGGGGAGTGCTCGTCGGTTTCGCGATCATCGGGTTCGTCATCCTGGTCGGTTACGTCATTCAGCGGGCGAAGATCCTCCCGCCCGATGCGCTCACCTCCCTGAACCGGTTCGTCTTCTTCGTCGCGAACCCGGCCCTGCTGTTCACCGTGATCGCGCGCGCCGACCTGACGGTGATCTTCTCGTCGTTCCTGGTGGTGACGATCATCTGCGTGGCCATCGCGGCCGGACTCTACGTCGCGCTCTCCGCGCTGTTCTTCCGGCGCCCCCTGGCCGAGACGGTCATCGGTGCCGCGGGGTCGTCGTACGTCAACGCGAACAACATCGGTCTGCCGGTCGCGGTCTACGTTCTCGGCAGCGCCCAGTTCGTGGCGCCGCTGCTGATGTTCCAGCTGATCGTGCTCGCACCCATCACGCTGACCCTGCTCGACGTGTCGACCCGGGGTGTCGTCTCGGTCAAGGCGATCCTGCTGCAGCCCGTGCGCAACCCGATCATCCTCGGCTCGCTCGCGGGCTTCGCGGTCGCGGTGTCGGGCTGGCAGGTTCCGGATGCCCTGCTCGAGCCGTTCGTGCTGATCGGTGGCGCGGCGGTGCCCGTCGTGCTGATCGCGTTCGGAATGTCACTGTCGGGGCAGCGCCCCCTGAGTGCCGGATCGGGCCGGCTCGAGATCGTGGTGGCGACGGTGCTGAAGAGCGTGGTGATGCCCGCGGCGGCCTTCGTCATCGGGCGGTTCGTGTTCCACCTCGACCCGGAGCACCTCTTCGGGGTCGTACTGCTCGCGGCCCTGCCGACGGCGCAGAACATCTTCAACTACGCCCACCGTTACGACGTCGGCGTGGTGCTCGCGCGGGACATCGTGCTGCTCACCACGATCACCTCGGTTCCCGTGCTGCTGGTGATCGCGGCGCTGCTCGCGCCGGGCTGAGCGGGGGCGAGGCCGTCGGCGGTGGCGGAGCCGGTGCCGCCGGTGCCGGTGCCGGTGCCGGTGTAGATGCCGATGCCGATGCCGATGTAGGTGTCGCTGCCGAGGATGCCGGTTCCGCTGCCAATACCGGTGCAGGTGCAGGTGCAGGTGCAGGTGCAGGGGCAGGGGCAGGTGAGGATGCGGGTGCGGCCGCCTCGCGCCGGTCGGGCGACGCGCGCAGCGCGGGCGTGTCGTCGCGCAGGGCGAGAGCGTCGCGCAGAAGCGCCGCGAGGCGCAGTGGTGACAGGTCGATCACCGCACAGTGCGTCGACCGGGGGGACTCCACGAGGTAGGCGGCGAGCCGCGCCGCGGGCGCCCGGCGCCGGCTTCTGACCGCGCGCTGGAAGAGCTCGGCGAGTTGCGCGTCGACGCCGAACATCGCACCGTCGCCGTTCGAGTCGAGCATCCGGGGTCGCCTCACTGTCGTACTGCCGCCCCCTGATATGAGCATACCTCATTGACCCAGAAGCGGCCACTCTTTCCTGCGCCCCCGCGGCCCAGCTACGCTCGATCCACGCGATCGACCCACACCCGATCGACCCTGGCACGAACAACTCGACGAGGAGGAAGGCGTTGGTCTCGTTCTCACTCGACCGCCTCGCCATCCCCGACTCGCTCGAGGGCCCGGGGGCCGCCGACTTTCGCGCATCCATCGACGTGCGGAACGCCAGCGAGGCGAAGGCGTACGGCACCGTCGAGGTCGTCTATCCCCCCGAAGGGCTCTTTGCGGCCTGGCACGACCCGCACGAGCAGAAGACGCTGTGGGTCGCCCGGGTCGACGGCCGCGTCGTCGGCCGCGCCGTGCACGAGTCGCAGCTCGGCACCGAGAGCGAGGTCGGGTGGGGCGATGTCGACGTGCACCCCGCCTTCGAGCGGCTCGGTATCGGTCGGGCGCTCAGCGACGCCGTCGAGCAACGCGCCCGCGCGCTCGGCCAGCGCAGACTGCTCAGCTATGCCGTCTCGCCGAACCCTCCCGCCGCCTCGCCCGGCGACCTCCCGCGTCGCTGGCTGGTGCCGCCGACCGGCTACGGATCGCTTCCCCGCGACAACCGCGAGGTGCGGTTTCTGCTCGCGCGCGGCTACCGGCTCGAGCAGGTCGAGCGGGCGAGTCGGCTGGCCCTGCCGATCGATGACGCTGCGGTCGCGGATGCCCGGCGGGATGCCCGTTCCGCGGCCGGTGCGCAGTACGACGTCGTCACGTGGCTGGGCCCGACCCCGGCCCGGTGGCTGACCGACCTCGCGCAGCTGCTGACGCGCATGTCGACGGATGCCCCGACCGCCGGCCTCGAGGAGCCGGAAGACGTGTGGACCCCCGAGCGCGTCGCCGCGCACGACGCTCGGGTGCACAGCGGCCCGCGCATCCAGTCGACGGCCGCCGCCCTGCACCGGCCCACCGGCCGGCTCGTCGCGTTCAACCAGCTCTCGGTGCCGTTCGATGTCGCGCGCCCGGTGAGCCAGGAGGACACGCTGGTGCTCCGGGAGCACCGCGGGCACCGGCTCGGCATGCTGGTGAAACTCGCGAATCTCGATCAGTTGCACCGCGAGAGCCCCGGGCACCCGTCTGTTCTCACATGGAATGCCGAGGAGAACCGCCACATGCTGAGTGTGAACGAAGCGGTGGGCTTCGTTCCGATCGGGTACGAGGGGGCGTGGCGGCTCGACCTCTAGGGCCGGATGCCGCGCGGGTCTGTGCCGTGTGGTGGGCGTCGCCGCGGCCGCGGACGCCGGGTCAGCCGAAGATCATCGGGCGGTCGTCGTCGTCTTCGGGTTCGAGCGAGAGGTCGACCACGACGGGCACGTGATCGCTCGGGGCGTCACCTTTTCGTTCGTTGCGGTCGATCCGGGCATCCTGAACCAGCGAAGCGAACGCCGGCGACCCCATGATGAAGTCGATGCGCATGCCCTCGTTGCGGGGGAAACGGAGCTGCTTGTAGTCCCAGTAGGTGTAGCCCGTCGGCGCCAGCGGGCGCACCACGTCGCTCAGGCCGAGCGCCTCGAACTCGGCGAAGGCGGCGCGTTCGGGCGGCGACACGTGGGTCGAGCCCTCGAAGACCGACCTGTCCCACACATCGGTGTCGAGGGGGGCGATGTTCCAGTCGCCCATCAGAGCGAGGGGGGTGGTCTGATGTTCGGCGATCCACGCGCGGGTATCAGCCGCCAGCTGCTTCAGCCACGCCAGCTTGTAGTCGTAATGCGGATTGTCGAGTTCCCTGCCGTTCGGAACGTAGAGGCTCCACAGCCGCACGCCGTCGACCGTCACGCCGAGCGCGCGGGCCTCGGTGGGGAGCACGCCGTTCTCGTCGGGCTTGCCGAAGCCGGGAACGCCCTCGAAGCCGACCGAGAGGTCTTCCATCGGGAGGCGGCTGGCGAAGGCGACGCCGTTCCACTGGTTGAGGCCGTGCAGTTCGACGTCGTAGCCGGCGGCGGTGAAGGGCTCGAACGGAAACTGCGACTCGCGGCACTTGATCTCCTGCATCGCCAGAACGTCGATGTCTTCGCGCACCAGCCAGTCCGTGACGCGGCCGACGCGGGCCCTGATCGAGTTCACATTCCAGGTGGCAACACGCATACCACCACCCTATTCGCTGCCGCCGACGCCGGTCGCGCCGCCGGCCGCGCTCCCGCGCCGCGCTACCGGCCGCCGACGCCGGCCGCGCTCCCGCGCCGCGCTACCGGCCGCTGCGCGCGCCCGCCGCTTCCGGGGAGGCCGCCGGCCTGCCCGGCCGCGCCCCGCTCTCCCGCCAAGACACTCCTCAGTCAATCCAACGCGCATACGGCCCCGGATCGGCTGAGGGGCGTCCGGGTGAACGCCGGCGGCGGTCGGCTCCGGTCACGGCAACCGCCCGCACGGCCCGCCGGGTGCGCCGCCTCGGGGAGGCCACCCGCCAACCCGGCCACGCCCCGCGCTCCCGCCCGGACACTCCTCAGCCAATCCGACGCGAATAGGGCGCCGGATCGGCCGAGGAGTGTCCGGGTGAACGCCGGCCACGGCCGGCCGCGGTCTCGGCGAACCGCCCGCACGGCCCGCCGGGCACCGACGGTCGACGCCCCGCCGGTTCGCGGCGCGACCGGCGGCGAACCTAAACTGGCAGCGTGACCGACGCACGCGAGCAGCTGATCAAGTACATCTCCGACGAGGCCGTCTTTCACGGCGACTTCACGCTGGCGAGCGGGCGGAAGGCCACGTATTACGTCGACCTCCGCCGCGTCAGCCTCGACCACCGCGTCGCCCCGCTCATCGGCCAGGTCATGCTCGACGTGATCGCCGACATCCCCGATGTCTTCGCCGTGGGCGGCCTCACCATGGGCGCCGACCCTGTCGCCGCGGCCATCCTGCACCAGGGTGCAGCCCGCGGAGCCACCTACGACGCGTTCGTCGTGCGCAAGGAGCCCAAAGACCACGGACGCGGCCGCCAGGTCGAAGGCCCCGACCTCGCGGGCAAGCGCGTCGTGGTCGTCGAAGACACCTCGACCACGGGCGGCTCGCCCCTCACCGCCATCGCTGCGCTCGAGAAGGTGGGAGCGATCGTCGTCGGAGTTGCCGTGGTCGTCGACCGCAACACCGACGCCCGCGAGCGAATCGAGGCGGCCGGCTACCCCTACTACGCCGCCATCGGCCTCGACGACCTCGGCCTCAGCTGAGCCGTCGCCCGTGAGCGTGCAGCTGTGACGACCCCGCCTCCTTCGGCTCCGGATGCTCGGCCGGGC
>NZ_PSTT01000086.1 GCF_002931235.1 Subtercola sp. Z020
AGTCGGCGATTTCTGTCGGTAGCTGGGCTCTGAGGCGACAGAAATCGATGAGTCGATGCGGCTGCCAGGGTGGTGGGGTGGGTCAGGGGCGGGCGGCGCGGGCGAGAGCGGCCAGGGCGGCGGCCATGGCGGCGGGCTGCCAGGAGTGGTTGGCCCCCGGCATCCGTTTCGCCGTCGCGCCGGGAATCGCCGCGGCGATCGCTTGGGCGGCTGTGACCATGATCGGCTGGGTCTGCTCCCCGTAGACCGCCTCGACCGGGATCGCGAGCCCACCGACGAGCTCGGGCAGGGGCGCCGAATCGGCCCAGGCGAGGGACTCGGCGTCGGGCACCTGGCTGCCAACCTGCGCCACCATGCCAGCGAACATCGGCGAGCGACGTGCGCCGTCGAGCCACTCCGGCGGCATGTCCTTCATGTAGTGCACGAGCGCGCCTTCGCGGTCTCCGGATGCCACGCGCCGCGCGATCTCGTCAGCCCAGGCCTGCGTTCCGCCCGTGATGCCGCCGAGCGGGGCCTCCCAGAGCACCAGCCCGGTCACCGGCAGGCCCGCGGATGCCGCGGCCAGCGCGATGGTGCACCCCGACGAGTGCCCGCAGAGCACGGCACCGCCGCCTGCGGTGGTGATCAGTGCATCGATGGCTGCCAGCTCCCGCTGCAGCGTGATCGGGCCGGAGGGTGCATCGCCGCCTTCGCCGTCGGCATTGCCGTCGCCGTCGCCTTCCGGCACCGCGCTCTCGCCGCGGCCGACGCGGTCGTAGACGATCGCCGTGACCCCCGCGGCCGCCAACGCCTCGGCCGTCTGCCGCGTGTCCCCGTCGAACGCCCGGGTGGGCCCCACCCCCCGCACGAACACGACCACCGGCGCCCGGCCCACCGCGTTGTCACCCGGTGCCCGTTCCGTCGCGGGGCCCGCCGCCGTGTCGCTCGCGCCGTTCTGCGTGTCGGCGGGCTCGTGGCGTGCCGCCGGGTCGCCCGCCCCCTCGTAGCGGTCGAAGGCCACCCGGTCGCCGTACTGCGTTGTCACGAACTCAGTCATGCGCTCACCCTACTCCCGCAATGTCGACGGCGTCTACATTTCTGACCTTCCCACCCCGCGCTCTCACCCACCCACCTCGGTACCCCCGCATCCCGTGCCGCCATCGAGACCGTGAACGTTGCCGGTGAGTGCTCGAGGGAGCGGCAGGTGTCGGGGTATCGATCGCGGTGTCGAGGGGTTTGCGAGGGTGGGAGTGGGGGAGTAGGAAGGGAGGGCAGGGTGCGAGGAACGGGCGCAGGCGAGGAAACGGGCGCAGACCGAGGCCAGAACGAGCGCAGACCGAGCGCCGACCGAGAGGGAGGAGTGGAGCATGCCGGGTGAGAAGACGCCGCCGCAGCTGAAGAATCCGAAGATGTACGAGGAGCTGCGCGACGAGGGCAACTCGAAGCAGAAGTCGGCGCGCATCTCGAACGCGGCTGCGGCCCGCGGAAAGCAGGCCGTCGGGAGGAAGGGCGGCGAGTCGGGGTCGTACGACGACTGGACGGTCGCCGACCTCAGGCACCGCGCGAAAGAGATCGGGCTGACCGGCTACTCGCGCAAGAAGAAGGCCGAGCTGGTCGAGGCGCTCCGTAACTCCTGAGCCGCGCGCCGGGCGCGAACTGGCGCGGCGCCCGGCTGAGCAGCAGCTGAGCGCCGGTCAGCGCAGCAGGCGGTTGATGCCGAGGTCGCGTTCGGCAAGGATCCCGGCCCGGGCGGCGACGGCAGCGCGGCGAAGGTCGTGGCGCTCGCGCGTGGCGGCGTCGGCGGCAAGCTGGGCCGCCGCGGCGGAGGTGTGGGTCGCCGCGGTGGCAGCGAGGTCGGTGGCGGTGTCGGGCGCGAGTGCGGGCTCTGGATGCGCCGCTCCGCGGCGTTCGGCGCGGCGGCTCCACGAGACGAGCGCGGTTCCGAGCGCGAGAACGGCGCGGTCGATCGGCGCCAGGGACGCGGGGTCGACGTCGCCTGCGGTTACCGAGGTGGCAGGAGTGGCCGCAACGGCGGTGGCGTCGGCCGCGACAGCGGCAGGCGCGACAGCGGCAGGCGCGACAGCGCCGGCCGCAGCAGAGGGGCCGGCGCCCGTGGGGCGCGGCAGGGCGGGTGCAGTGTTCATGAGGGGTACCCTTCCGGGATCTCTTCCGCGTCCATGACGGGGAAGGCGTTGAGTTGCAGTTGCACGGGGCGCGTGCCCGGCTCCTGCTGGTTGCGGTAGCGCTGGATGTAGCGGTCGGCGACCGCCTGGAGCTCGGCCACGAGGTCGCCGAGCTGGCGTGAGGTGAGGCGCAGGTTCATCGTGTCGATCGTCGAGGCCTCGAACCACCGGGGCTCGAGCTGGTCGGCCCCCTGCGTCAGGAAGTCGTTGAACAGGGCATCGCGCGTCACCTGCCACTCGCGCTGCACCAGGTCGCTCGCCGCCCGCTCCGCGCTTCGCGGCGGATAGACGCTGTCGACCTCGATGCCGCCCGGCACGCGCTCCCACCACCGCTCGCGCGACGAGCCGCGCGACGCATCCTCCCGCACGAAGCCGTGCTTCTCGAGCTGGCGCAGGTGGTAGCTCATCGACCCGCTCGATTCGCCGAAGCGTTCCGCCAGCCCGCTCGACGTGTTCGGGCCGTAGGTCGACAGGGCGTCGAGAATGCGCACGCGCAGCGGATGCGCCAACCCCTTCAGGCTGGTCATGTCGATCGAGCGGTTCCGGGTCACCGCGGGCTGTTCATCCATGCTCCAAAGATACCTCTGCAAAGACCTCTTTGCAAGTAAAGCGCTGCAAAGAGGTCTTTGCCGATGCACTCAGGCTTTGCCTGTTTGCGCAACGCCTCACGGCAGGCGGGGCGACCCCCGTACGGTGGGAACATGACCGACGCGAGCACCGACATCCAGCACCACAACGTGGTCATCATCGGTGGCGGCAACGCCGGGCTCTCTGTGGCGGGGCGGCTCGGCCGCTACGGGGTTCCGGATGTCGCGGTCATCGAGCCGCGCGAGAACCACCTCTACCAGCCGATGTTCTCCCACGTCGCCGGCGGAACCGCCCCAGCCGCGAAAGCCACCCGACCGCAGGCCTCCGTCATTCCGAAGGGCGTGAGCTGGATCCAGGCGCGGGTCGCCAGTATCGACCCCGATGCGAAGACGGTCACGCTGACCTCGGGCCGCAGCATCGGCTACGGCCAGCTGATCGTCTGCCCGGGCATCCAGAAGAACTGGAATGCCGTGCCCGGCCTGGCAGAGGCCATGGAATCGCCCGTCGGAATCTCGAACTACGAGTTCGAGTACGCCGAGAAGGCCTGGTCGGTTCTGCGCGCCGTGCGCAGCGGTACCGTCGTCTTCACCCAGCCCGCCGGCCCGGCCACCTGCGCAGGCGCCTCGCAGAAGCCGATGTACCTCGCGTGCGACTTCTGGCGGGAGACCGGCGTGCTGGCCGACATCAGGGTGGTGCTGGTCGTGCCCACCCCGACCCTGTTCGGCATGCCCCTCATCGACGCTGAGCTCGAACGGAAGGTCGCCGAGTACGGCATCGAGGTGCACTACGACCGCGAGCTGGTCGAGGTGGATGCCGCACAGAAGTCGATCGTGATCGCCGGCGACGACGCGCGAACCGAGCTGCCCGGCGCCCAGAGCCGGCTCGACGGTGACGGTACCATCACCCGCGAGACGCTGGCGTACGACGTGCTGCACGCGGTGCCGCCGCAGTCCGCACCCGACTGGCTCGCCGAGTCGGCGCTGCCGGTGGCCGGCGATGCGGGCGGTTTCGTCGAGGTCGACTCGCTGACTCTTCGGCACCCGCGTTACCCCGACGTGTGGGCGCTCGGCGATGCCGCCGCGACGACGAACTCGAAGTCGGGTGGTGCGCTGCGGCAGCAGACCAAGACGCTCGCCAAAAATCTCGCGGCCGCCGTCGAGGGCAAGCCGCTGCCGCAGGTCTACAACGGCTACTCGGTCTGCCCGTTCGTCGTGTCGCGGCAGACGGTGGTCTTCGCGGAGTTCGACGACCGCTACCGGCCGAAACCGACCATCCCGTTCTGGAAGGGTCTCGCCAAGGAACGCCGCGCGACCTTCATCGCCGACCGGTACGTGCTGCCCTGGGTGTACTGGAACCTCATCCTGAAGGGGCTCGCCTGAGCGTCAGCCCGCGTCAGCCCATCATCTTCGCGAGCAGCCCGGCCGGCGACGTGTCGCGTGTCTGCAGCTCGCCGGTGACGCGCCCGGCCGCGAGCGTGTAGACGCGCGAGGTGAGCACGAGCAGTTCGTCGAGGTCGTCGGAGGCGAGCAGCACGGCGGTTCCGCCGGCGGCGAGTTCGACGATGAGGTCGCGCACCACGGCCACCTGCGAAGCGTCGAGAGCGGCCGTCGGATGGTCGAGAACGACCACGACCGGCCGCTTTTCGAGCGGCAGGTCGAGCCAGGCGCGCAGGGCGTCGAGGTGGCGCTGGGCTCCGGCCGAGAGGGGGGGTTCTGCTCCGGATGCCGCGGCCGACGCGCCGGGCGCACCGCGGCCCGCCGCACCGCCCCCGCGCCGTGTCACCAGCGCCGAGATGCCGCCGAGCCCGAACGTCGGAGCGGCCGTGCGATAGTCGCGATCCCGGTCGACCAGCCCGATCCGGGCCAGCCGGGCCAGCATGCCCGACGAGATGCGCGACGGGATGCCGCCGATCAGGTTGAGGTCGTACTTCAGGTTCGCGGCCGTCGAGAGGCCCAGCCCGCCGGCGACCGACTCCTGCGGTGTCGCGGCGTCGAGCGGGCGCCCACCCACCGACAGCGACCCGGTGACCCGCGAGCTGAAGGTGCGGCCGAACACGCTCAGCGCGAGCTCGCTGATGCCCGACCCCTCGAGCCCGGCCAGGCCGACGATCTCTCTTCGGCGGGCGGTGAGCGAGACATCCCGCACGACCGCGCGGCCCGTGTCGACGGGGTGGTAGGCGGTCCACTGGTTCAGTTCGAAGACGACGGGGCCGGGTTCGAGGTCTTCGTGCTGCGGCCTCTGCGTGACGCGGATGTTCGCGGTCATGTGCTGAACGAGGTACTCCGTCTGGGGTGACGACGCTGTCAGCCCGACGGTCTCGACGGCCGCTCCGCGGGAGAGCACGGTGACGGTGGAGGCGACCTTCCGCAGCATGTCGAGTCGGTGCGACGCGACGACGACGGTCATCCCCTCGACGGAGAGCCGCCGGATGCCGCCGGCGACGAGGTCGAGCCCCGGGGCATCCAGACCCGTGAAGGGCTCGTCGAGCAGCACGACCGTGCGCCCGGCCACGAGGCAGCGCAGCAGCTCGACGATCATGCGCTGGCCCCTGTCGAGGTCTCCGGCGCGGCCGGCCGGGTCGATCACCGACCCGAGCCCGAACCGGGTGAGCAGTTTGGCGGCGTTCGCGTTCAGCCGGCCGAACCGGATGAAGCCGCCCGTCGCACCCTCGTGCCCGAGGTAGATGTTCTCGGCGACGGAGGTGTGCGGCACGATGGCCGGCTCGGAGCGTACGACGCGCACGCCGAGCGCCTCGGCGGCCGCGTGCCCGGCGAAGGTGCGCGGTTGGTCACCGACCGAGAGGGTGCCTCCGTCGAGCGGCAGGTACCCGCCGATGACGGCGAGCACTTCGGAGGCTCCCGAGAGGTTCTCGCCGAGCACACCGTGCACGGCCCCCGCCGACACCCCGAACGACAGAGAACGGATGCCCGTGCCGGCTGACGACCTCGCCGAGACGTTGCTCAGGGTGAGGGACAGGCCGGGCACGGGCATCCGTTCAGATCATTCAGGGAATGCGGTGAGGCGAACCGGCGGGGGTCAACGACCGCCCGAGCGACGCTTGTTGTAGACGTCGAAGGCGACGGCGAGCAGAAGCACGAGGCCCTTGACGGCCTGCTGCCACTCGATGCCGATACCCATGATCGACATACCGTTGTTCAGCACACCGATGATCAGACCACCGATGATGGCGCCGCCGATGGTGCCGACGCCGCCGGTGACGGCCGCTCCACCGATGAAGGCGGCCGAGATGGCCTCGAGCTCGAAGCCGTCACCGGCCTTCGGGCCGGCGAGGTTCAGGCGGGCCGTGAAGACGAGGCCCGCGAGAGCGGCCAGCACGCCCATGTTGACGAACAGCCAGAAGGTCACGTTGCGGGTCTTGATACCCGACAGCTCAGCGGCGTGCAGGTTGCCACCGATCGCGTAGATGTGGCGACCGAAGACCGAGCGGCCCATGACGAGACCGTAGATCAGGATGAGCACGGCGAGGATGATCAGCGTGACGGGGATGCCCTTGAACGTGGCGAGAGCGTAGGCGAAGAGCAGCACGACGACCGCGACGAGCGCGAGCTTGCCCACGAACCAGCCGATCGGCTCGACGGCCTGGCCGTAGCTCTGGCGGCCGCGGCGGGTGCGGATCGACTGGATGACCAGCGCGACGATCGCGATGACGGCGACACCCATGGTCAGCGGGTCGACGTCGAGGTTGCCGAAGACGTTCGTGAGGAAGCCGTTGCCGATGGCGCGGTACTCCTCGGGGAACGAGCCGATGTTCGCGTTGCCGAGCACCACGAGCGCGAGCCCGCGGAAGATGAGCATGCCGGCCAGTGTCACGATGAACGCGGGTATGCCCACGTAGGCGATCCAGAAGCCCTGCCAGGCTCCCACGGCGGCGCCGATCAGCAGCGACAGGATGATCGACAGCCACCACGGCAGACCCATGTTGACAGCGAACACGCCCGAGACGGCGCCGACGAACGCGGCGACCGAACCGACGGAGAGGTCGATGTGGCCGGCGACGATCACCATGACCATACCGATCGCCAGGATCAGGATGTAGCCGTTCTGAACGATGAGGTTCGAGACGTTCTGCGGGCGGAGGAGCACGCCGTTGGTCAGGATCTGGAAGACCACGACCACGAGCACGAGGGCGATGAAGATGCCGTTCTTGCCCAGGTCGCTCAAGACGTGCGTGAGGGCGGTGGTGAACTTGTTCTCGACCGGGTTGATGCGGCCGCCCGCCGCCGTGTCGTCAGTCGGCTTCGTTTCGAGGTTGGACATCAGGCACGTTCCTTTTCCATGGTCATGTATTTGATCAGCGATTCGGGGGTGGCTTCTGCGATGGGCAGTTCGCCGGTGATGCGGCCTTCGGCGATCGCGTAGATGCGGTCGCAGATGCCGAGGAGTTCGGGCAGTTCGCTCGAGATGACGATGACGCCCTTGCCCTCAGCGGCGAGCTTGTTGATGATCGTGTAGATCTCGTACTTTGCCCCCACGTCGATGCCGCGCGTCGGCTCGTCGAGAATGAGCACGTCGGGGTCGGAGTAGATCCACTTGCTCAGCACGACCTTCTGCTGGTTGCCGCCGGAGAGCTTGCCGACCTTCGAGAGCACCGAGGGTGCCTTGATGTTCATCGACTTGCGGTAGCCGTCGGCGACCTCGTACTCCTTGTTGTCGTCGACGAGCCCGCCGTGCTCCAGCTTCTTCAGCGATGCCATCGAGATGTTGCGCTTGATGTCCTCGATGAGGTTGAGGCCGTAGAACTTGCGGTCCTCCGTGGCGTAGGCGAGGCCGTTGTCGATGGCCTCCGACACCGTGCGGGTCTTGATCTCGACGCCGCTCTTGTAGACCTGGCCCGAGATCTTCGTACCGTACGAGCGGCCGAAGAGGCTCATCGCGAACTCGGTACGGCCGGCGCCCATGAGACCGGCGATGCCGACGATCTCCCCGCGCTTCACGTTCAGGTTCACGTTGTCGACCATGATGCGGTTCGGGTCTTGCGGGTGGTACGCGGTCCAGTTCTCGACGCGCAGGATCTCCTCGCCGATGTGCGGGGTGTGGTCGGGGTAGCGGTGTTCGAGGTCGCGGCCCACCATGTCTTTGATGATGCGCTCTTCGGTGACGTCGGTCTTGGCGATCGTCTCGATCGCCTTGCCGTCACGGATGACCGTCACGGTGTCGGAGATCTTCTTGATCTCGTTCAGCTTGTGACTGATGATGATCGACGTGATGTTCTGGCCCTTGAGGCTCAGGATCAGGTCGAGCAGGTGGTCGCTGTCCTCGTCGTTGAGGGCGGCGGTCGGCTCATCCAGAATGAGCAGTTTCACCCGCTTCGAGAGCGCCTTGGCGATCTCGACCAGCTGCTGCTTGCCGACGCCGAGCTCCCGCACCTTGGTGGTGGGGTTCTCGCGCAGGCCGACGCGGGCCAGGAGCTTCGAGGCCTCGATGTTGGTCTTGTTCCAGTCGATCAGACCGAACGCGCCCTTGATCTCGTTGTTGAGGAAGATGTTCTCGGCAATCGACAGGAACGGGCTGAGCGCCAGTTCCTGGTGGATGATCACGATGCCCTTGGCCTCGCTGTCCCGGATGTCGCGGAACTCCATCGTCTCGTTCTCGAACACGATGTCGCCCTCGTAGGTGCCGAACGGGTAGACCCCGCTCAGAACCTTCATCAGCGTCGACTTGCCGGCACCGTTCTCACCGCAGATCGCGTGGACTTCGCCGCGGGCCACGTCGAGCGTGACGTTCTGCAGCGCCTTGACGCCGGGGAACGTCTTCGTGATGCTGCGCATTTCCAGGATATTGGTGGTCACAATATCTCTTCCTCTAAAAGTGTGGGGTGGTGCGGATGGGGTCTGCCCGGCCCGCTGTGAAAGCCGGGCCGGGCAGAGCCGTTCAGATGGTGCTGACTAGCCGTTGACCTGGGCGTCGGTGTAGTAGCCACCGTCGATCAGGACCTTGGTGATGTCGGCCTTGGTCACGACGACCGGCTGCAGCAGCTGGGCCGGAACGACCTTCTTGCCGTTGTCGTAGGTCTTGTCGTCGTTGGTCTCGGGCGTCTTGCCCTCGAGAACGGCGCTGGCCATGGCGACGGCGACCTTCGCGAGCTCGCGAGTGTCCTTGTAGATGGTCGAGTACTGCTCGCCACCGTTGATGGCCTTGACCGAGTCGAGCTCAGCGTCCTGGCCGGTGATGATCGGGAAGCCAGCGCCGACGGTGTAACCCGACGAGGTGACGGCAGAGATCAGACCGCGCGAGATACCGTCGTAGGGCGACAGGATGCCGTTGACCTTCGTGGTTCCGTCGGAGTAGGTCGACGTGAGGATGTTCTCCATGCGCGACTGGGCGGTGGCCGGGTCCCAACGGAGGGTGGCGACGGTGTTGAAGTCCGTCTGGCCGCTCTTCACGACGAGGGTGCCCTTGTCGATGTACGGCTGCAGAACATCCATCGCGCCCTTGAAGAAGAACGTGGCGTTGTTGTCGTCGGGGCTACCGGCGAACAGCTCGATGTTGAACGGGCCGGCGACGCCGGTGTCCTTGCCGCTGGCGTCGAGGATGCCGAGACCGGTGAGGAGCGACGTGCCCTGCTCGGTTCCGACCTTCTCGTTGTCGAACGTGGCGTAGTAGTCGACGTTCTCCGAGTCGCGGATCAGGCGGTCGTAGGCGATGACGGGGATGTCATTGTCTTTGGCGTTCTGAAGCGTGTTGGTGAGCGTGGTGCCGTCGATCGAGGCGATGATCAGGGCCTTGGCGCCCTTGGTGATCATGTTCTCGAGCTGGCTGACCTGGGTGGGGATGTCGTCTTCGGCGTACTCGAGGTCGACCGTGTAGCCGGCCGCTTCGAGCTGCTCCTTGATGCTGTTGCCGTCGGCGATCCAGCGCTCCGACGACTTGGTCGGCATCGCGACGCCGATGAGGCCGCCGTCGCCGGCAGCAGCGCCGCCGGTCGAGGAACCTGAAGAGCTGCCCGAGGAGCAGGCTGCGAGTGAAACCACCATGGCCGCTGAGGCCAGGAGGGAAAGAATGACCTTCTTCTTCACTGTGTTTCCTTTCATATATGGACTTCGTTGTCAGCGGGTGCTGTGTGAAGGTTGTGCGGTGGTGCAGTGCAGTGAACTGCTGTGACTACAGGCCCTGTGCCAGTCGGTAGTAGGCCTGGTTCCAGCGGACTCCCTGTTCGAAGTCACGCAGGTCTGTGCTCTCATCGATGACGAGAAGTTCTGTCTTCGCGATGTCGGCGAAGTCGGTGAAGGCGTCGAGCCCGACCGCTGTCGACATCACGGTGTGGTGCGCCGCCCCAGCGGTGAGCCAGGCAGCAGCGGAGACCGCGAAGGAGGGCTCCGGCTTCCAGACGGCACGGCCGACGGGGAGCTTCGGCAGAGGTGCGGTCGGCTCGACGACCTCGACGACGTTGGCGACCAGCCGGAAGCGGTCGCGCATGTCGCTCATCGCGACCACGACGGCGGGGCCGGGGTCGGCGGTGAAGACGAGGCGCACCGGGTCTTCCCGGCCACCGATGCCGAGCGGGTGGATCTCGAGGGTCGGCTTCGCCGTTGTGAGGGAGGGGCTGACCTCGAGCATGTGGGCGCCGAGGATGACCTCGTTGCCGGGGGTGAGGTCGTACGTGTAGTCCTCCATGAGGGAGGCCCCGCCGGGCAGGCCCGAACCCATCACGTTCGCGGCGTGCACGAGGATCGCCGTCTTCCAGTCGCCCTCTGCGCCGAAGCCGTAGCCGTCGGCCATCAGGCGCTGCACGGCGAGGCCGGGCAGCTGGCGGAGTGCACCGAGGTCTTCGAAGCTGGTGGTGAAGGCGCCGAACCCGCCGGCCTCGAGGAACGAGCGGAGGCCGAGCTCGATCGCGGCGCCGTTCCGCAGCGACTCGTGACGCGCGGCACCGGCACGAAGCTCGGGAGCGACGTCGTAGAGCTCCTCGTATTCGGCCACCAGGGCGTCGATGCGATCATCCGGAACAGCAGCGACAGCCTCAGCGAGCTCGTTGACGCCCCAGGTGTTGACCTGCACGCCGAAGCGCAGCTCTGCTTCGGTCTTGTCGCCCTCTGTGACGGCGACGAAGCGCATGTTGTCGCCGAACCGGGCGAGCTTCAGGGACTTCGTGGCTGCCCAGCCGGCCGCGGCGCGAGTCCACGTGCCGATCTGTGCGGTGACGGCCGGGTTCGATGCGTGGCCGACGACGGTCTTGCGGGCGACGCCCAGGCGGGTCTGGATGTAGCCGAACTCCCGGTCGCCGTGTGCGGCCTGGTTGAGGTTCATGAAGTCCATGTCGATCTCTGCCCAGGGCAGTTCGACATTGGCCTGCGTGTGGAAGTGCAGCAGTGGCTTCTGCAGGGCGTCGAGCCCCGAGATCCACATCTTCGCCGGGCTGAAGGTGTGCATCCACGCGATCAGGCCGATGACGTTGTCGGCGGCGTTGGCCTCGAGAATGGCGCGCTTGATCGACTCGCTGTCTTTCAGCACCGGCTTCCACACGATGGTGACGGGGATGTCGGATGCCGCAGCCAGCGTGTCGGCGATGGTCTTCGACTGCTCGGCCACCTGGCGGAGGGTCTCGTCGCCGTAGAGGTTCTGGCTGCCGGTGAAGAACCACACCTCGTAGGAGGCGAGGTCGGGCGTGATTCGGGTCACTTCAAGGCTCCTTGGGGGGCTTGGCCGTAGACGTTCTGGTATCGGTTGAAGAGCGAGTCGATCGCCTCCTGCGGAATGGGCAGCGGCTCGCCGAGCTGGCGCGCGATATGCACCGTGCGGGCGACGTCTTCGACCATGACGGCGGCCTTGACCGCGTCGGAAGCGTCTTTGCCGATCGTGAAGACACCGTGGTTCTGCATCAGAACGGCTCGCGAGCGGTGACCCGAGAGCGTCTCGACGACCCCGACCCCGATCGAGTCGTCGCCGATGATCGCGAAGGGTCCGACCGGCACGGGGCCGCCGAACTCGTCGGCCATCGCCGTGATGACGCAGGGGATCTCCTCGCCGCGGGCGGCCCAGGCGGTGGCGTAGGTCGAGTGGGTGTGCACGACGCCGCCGACCTGCGGCATGTTGCGGTAGATGTAGGCGTGGGCTGCGGTGTCGCTCGACGGGGAACGGTCGCTGCCGGGGGTCTCGTCGATGACGTCGCCATCGAGATCGCAGAGGATCATGTTGTCGGGGCCGAGCTCGTCGTAGCGCACACCGCTCGGCTTGATGACGAACAGGTCGGCGCCGGGAACGCGGGCGGAGACGTTGCCGCTCGTCCAGGCGATCAGGCCGTAGTGGGTGAGCTCGGAGTGCAGCCGGGCGACGTCTTCACGGATGCCGGCGATCACCACTTCGATTTCTGGGCCGTAGTTCACTGGGGCGGACTCCTTCGTCACGAGATTCTGGTCGGGCGTTTCGGGGCCCTGATGAGGAATGGGGGCCAGACGGGTGACGGTCATGTGAACGGTCACATCTGGGCTGCACTCATGTTAGCCACACGCTGTACCAGCCTGTCAAGCTGCGATAGTCACGGTTCTATAACTGGAATGCGCGCACTCAGAACCGGGGCGGTGCGCTGCTGTCGCGAACGATCAGCTCGGGGAGGATCAGCTCGAGGTGGCCCGCACCGCGGGCGGCTTCGTCGGCCGGCTCGGCGTTCGCGGCCGTTCCGCCGCCGGCGGCCGGTCCGCTGCCCGCCGCCCCGCCGCGGAGCAGCTGCGCCACCGCCTGGCGCCCGATCTCGGCGAAGTCCTGCTTCACCGTCGTGAGCGGCGGCCAGAAGTGCCGCGCCTCGGGAATGTCGTCGAACCCGACGATGCTGATGTCACCCGGAACGTTCAGCCCGGCATCCCTGATCGCGTGCATCAACCCCAGCGCCATCTGGTCGTTCGCCGAGAAGATGGCCGTGAAGTCGCGCACCCGCAGCAGTTCGCGGCCGGCGAAGTAGCCGAACTCGGCGGTCCAGTCGCCGAGGATCGGCGCGGTCGCGGCGACATCGTGCTCGCTCATCTCCGTGAGGAAGCCGTGCATTCGCGCCTCGGCCTCGATCCAGTCCTGGGGCCCGGCCAGGTGGTAGATGTTGCGGTGGCCGAGTTCGATCAGGTGCCGTGTGGCCAGGCGTGCCCCCGCGATCTGGTCGACCGAGAGAGCGTGGTCGGAGGTGCCGTTCGACTGCAGGGTCACGAAGGGCACCGAGAGGTTCATCTCGGTGAATGTCTTGAAGACCCGCACCTGCGGTGCGATCACGACGAGGCCCTCGATCGCCTGGTCGAGCAGATGGTTCAGGCCCCGCTCGATCGACTCGCGGTCGCTGCCGTCGAGGTTCACCGTGTTGACGAAGTAGCCCTCCGCTCGCGCCGCCTTCTCGATGGCGGTGATGCTCGACGCCGGCCCGTACTGGAAGCTCGAGGCGGAGAGGATGCCGAGGGTGCGCGACCGGCTGGTGACCAGCATCCGGGCGGCCCTGTTCGGGCGGTACTGCAGCTCGTCCATGACCTGCTGCACGCGTTGCTTCGTCTCCTCGCGGAGGTTCGGCGACCCGTTCAGAACGCGGGAGACCGTCTGGTAGGACACTCCGGCGAGCCGGGCGACATCACGGATGCTCGGAGCACGGCTGCGTGTCGGATCGGTGGCCACGCCTCATTATGACCCGGTGGGCGAACCCCGGCGAACCCCGGCGAACGCCGTGTGACGAGTCACATGCTCGCCTGCCCGCAGGGAATCGTGAGAAGATTCCTTTTTCGCCGACGAATTGGGTCCCCACCGTGAGCTACACCCCCGCACCTCAAGAGCCGAAAGATCCCGGCGACCCGAAGCGCCCCACGACCGCCCGCATCACCATCTGGATCGCGGTCGGCGCGGTGGGGCTCTACTTCCTTCTCACCGGCATCTTCGGCATCGTCAACGGCGGCAGCTGAGCCGACTAGGCGGTCGCGGTCGAGGGTGACGTCGCGGTCGCGTTCTCGCGGCGCGGCAGCTTCCACCCCGGGCGCACGAAGTGGCAGGTGTACCCGTTCGGGTAGACCTCGAGGTAGTCCTGGTGCTCGGGCTCGGCCTCCCAGAAGTCACCGGCCGGCTCCACCTCTGTGACGACCGGGCCGGGCCAGAGACCCGACGCGTCGACGTCTTCGATCGTGTCGAGCGCGGTGTTCAGCTGGGTGGTGTCGGTGTAGTAGATCGCCGAGCGGTAGCTGGTGCCACGGTCGTTGCCCTGCCGGTTCTTGGTCGACGGGTCGTGGATCTGGAAGAAGAACTCCAGCAGGTCGCGGTAGCTCTCCTTCTCGGGGTCGAACGTGATCTCGATCGCCTCGGCGTGCAGGCCGTGGTGGCGGTAGGTGGCATTCGGCACGTCGCCGCCGGTGTAGCCGACGCGCGTCGAGAGCACGCCTTCGCGTTTGCGGATCAGATCCTGCATTCCCCAGAAGCAGCCGCCGGCGAGTATCGCCTTCTCTGTCGTAGCCATGGTGTCGTCTCCTTTGTCGTGACGTTCAGTACAACAGGGCTGGCCGTGCGGGTGTTCCGCACTCCGTCGCTCCCAGCAAGGTCTCAGCCTGCGCTGCACCAAGCCGGTTGCGAGCCCTTGAAGGCACGGGGCGGTTCGCCCCCGGCGATCTCGATGTAGGTCGACGTGACCACGTCGGGCGTCGACGGCGGCGCCGTTTCGACGACGGCGTAGCGGCCGTTGGTCGAGACGCAGAGACCCGCGATCGCCGTGCCCGCCGGCGCGGTGAACAGGGTGCTCGACCCGGAGCCGTCGACCCGGTCGACCGTGTCGGGGCTGGGGCCCAGCTCGACTGCCGCCCCTGATCCGTCGAGCGGATGGGGCGCGTCGACACCCGAATCCGCGCCGGCTCCGCCGCCCGCACCTCCGCCGCCCGCACCGCCGCTGCCGCCCGCGCCGCCCGCCAGCGCGAAGCCCGTCGTCACCGGCGCCCCCGGGGTTCCGAAGTCCGTCGCGAAGGCCGCACCCCCCGCCTCCGTCACGAGCGTCTTCGTGCCGGGAACGAAGCCGAGCAGCCTCTCGGCAGATCCCGCCGCGACCGCCCCGGAGGATCCGTCGAGCAGGCCGAGCGCATCGACGACGAAGAGCGCGCCGTCGTTCTGCTGCACGACCAGCGATGTCGTGCCCGGCACGAAGCGCCACGACGACACCGGGATCAGTTCGTGGTCGGGGCCGGAGACCGGGATGGAGAACGCCTGCCCCAGGGTGATGTCGTACACGTACAGCTGGTCGTCGGTGGTCGGGTAGAACGGTGACGGGGCGGGGCGGAAGGTGTAGCCGAACAGGTTGCTCGACGCCGCACCCGTCAGCCCGGTCACCGTTCCCGGGCCCGCGAGCTGCACCGGGATGGAGGCCGACCCGTCGAACGGCACGATGTCGAGCAGATCGTTGCCGTCGGGGTCGGTCGTGGCCACGACGAGACTCTTCGACAGCACGGCGAAGCGCCGGATGTGCGCAGCGCTGTAGACGGTGTCGCCGTCGCTCCCGGAGCCGGCCGTGAGCGACGACCGCACGATCCGGTCGTCTGCGCCCGCCACGCCGGGCACGAGATGGTAGACCTCGGCATCGGGGGTGGTGAAGGAGTAGGTGAACGTCGATGCGGCATCCTGCGCGGTGCTCTTCACGCCCGTCGCGGTCACGGTATAGGTGGTGTTGTAGCTCAGGATGCCCGTGAACTCGACCTGGATGCCGGTGTCGCTCGTGGTGGTCGTGACCGGCGTGGCGGGGGTGACGCTCACCTGCTCTGCGGCGACGGGGGCGATCAGCTCGTTCGCCTGAAGGAGCAGCCGCTGCCCGGCGCGTTCCACACTGGACTGCACGTTCAGCTGGGCGGCGGCGAGACGGGGGCCCTGGGTGAGGTTCAGGCCGACGAGGCCGACCACGAGCAGGGCGAAGATGCCCGTGCTGCCCCAGAGCAGCATCCGGAACCGGCGGATGCCCTTCTGCGGGTCAGTAGACATATGGGTCGGAGGGCTGAGGGATGCCCGTGATCGAGGCGGGCGTCAGCACGATGTTCGCGGTGCTGAGCACACTCGGGTCGGCCCCGAAGGTGCCGTCGACGCTCACCCAGCTGTCGGTCGGGTACGAACTCTGCCAGCCGGGCTCGTACACGGCGACGCCGACCGGCTGGGCGTCGACCGCGCAGCAGGTCACTACGAAACGGGCGACGAAGAAGACGTTGTCCGGGTCGTCGGCATCGGGCGTCACGAAGCCGGTGACCGAGGCGGAACGCCCGTCGAACCAGTCGAGCCCGACACCCTGGCGCAGCAGCAGCGACCAGTCCTTCACCGTGTAGGCGCTGGTGTCGTCGGAGCCGCCGGGCGCCGCGGAGCCGACTCCCCCGCTGGTGCGGTTCGCGTCGAGGGTGGTCGAGGCGCTGTTGATGCTCCGCTGCTCGACGGTCGACGAGGTGAGAGTCGCGGGCGGAACCACCAGCAGCGCGACGACGGCGGCCACCACGACGAGGATGCTCGCGGCGGTGGCGGTGAGCATCCAGAGCCGCGAGCGCCCGCCCGGTGCGCGGTGCCCGCCAGCGTCGTGCGACCCCGAGCCGTGGGCCCCCGGCCCGTGCCCGTGGCCAGCGTGGTCGTCGTCGTCGGCGGCCGGCACCGCGGCGAACGCGCCGACGATCAGCACGACCGCGACGGCGGCCATGATGAGCGTGAAGACGAAGTACCGGGGGTGGATGTAGAGCCCGAGCTGGCCCGAGAGGCCCAGCCAGACCGTGGCGACGACCCCGACCAGGCTCAACGCGAGGCCCTGCCAGCGCGCGACGAGGCGGCTAAAAGACATAGTTCACGGCCAATCCCAGAGTCGCAGCACACATCGCGATCAGGATACTGACCTGCACCAGCGTCTTCGCTGTGAACGTCGTGCGCAGCAGGGCGAGCATCTTCACATCGATCATCGGCCCGAACACGAGGAACGCGACGATTCCGCCGGGAAGGAAGGTCGAACCGAACGACAGGATGAAGAACGCGTCGACGTTCGAACAGATGGCGACCACGAACGCGAGGATCATGAGTGCCAGCACCGACCAGACCGGATTGCTGCCGAGGGCGAGCAGGATGTTGCGCGAGACCGCCACCTGGATCAGCCCCGCGATGCCGGCGCCGATGAACAGCGCGGGCATCATCGCGCTCGTCTCCTGAGAGAACTGCACGAAGGTGCGTCGCGCCCGGTGCGTTCTGGGGGTGGCGGCGTCGACCGCGCAGGTCTCCTGGAAGCCGGGCGTGAGCAGGCTTTCGGGCTGCGGGTGACGGCTGAAGATCCAGCCGACGAGGTTCGCGATCAGCAGGCCGCCCACGATGCGCGACACGAGGATGCCGTCGTTGAAGCCGAACGCCTGGTAGGTCGTGATGATCGTGATCGGGTTGATGATGGGGGCGGCGAACAGAAAGGTCATCGAGTCGGCGACCGTGAGCCCGCTCATGATCAGGCCGCGCGCCAGCGGAACGTTGCCGCATTCGCAGACCGGCAGCAGGACGCCGAGCAGGGAGATGCAGAGGCGCCTGAGCGCCGGGTTCTTCGGCAGCCGACGCAGCAGGAATCCTTCGGGCAGCCACACCTGCACCAGGCTCGACAGCACGATGCCGAGAAAGACGAACGGCAGCGACTCGATGACGACGCTGATCGAGAGGGTCACGAAGTCGCGTGCCGGGTCGGTCATCCACGCCGTCACCTCGGGTGGTGTCAGGTACCGGATGCCGAGCAGCACCAGTACGGCGACGATGCCCACGAGCGGTGCGGGGTTGAACTCCGACCGCGTCAGCTGCCGCAGCGTGGGAGCTCCCGGCGGTGCGCCGGCGGGGGCGGCCTTCGCGCGGACGGTCGGCGGCGCGCTGACGTGCGTGCGCCGTTCCGTGGGTAGACGAGACAGAGGACCCTCCCGAGGTTCCCACCCAGTGTAGACAGGCCGCCTCGGCGGCTCCTGCAGCCGAAAGGCCCAGCCAGCTGTCAGGTTGGAGGGGGTGAACAGGCAGTCGTTGAGTATATCGTTGAGTATCGTTAGCGACCTCACGAAGGAGATCATCATGGCCAGTTCATTCCCCACAGGCGGGTTCAACATGGGCAACCTCGGCAACCTCGGAAACCTCGGCAGCTACGGCGAGGGCATCTGGCAGGCCATGGACGAGTTGCGCACCAAGTTCGAGAAGCGCGGCGGCACCCGTGTCGGGCGCGGTGACGTGCGCGAGGCCGTGCTGGCCCTGCTGGCCGAGCAGCCGATGCACGGCTACCAGATCATCCGCGAGATCGAGGAGCGGAGCGGCGGCACCTGGAAGCCGAGCGCCGGTTCGGTCTACCCGACCCTGCAGCTGCTCTCCGACGAGGGCCTGATCAGCTCCGAGGAGTCGAACGGTCGCAAGACCTACTCGCTCACCGAGGCCGGCCGCATGAGCGTCGAGGGCACCGACCCGACCGCCCCGTGGGCAGCCGAGGGCTCCGACGAGAAGCCGGGCAGCAGCAGCTCCAACAACAAGGCCCGCTTCACCTCCCTGCCGAAGGCGGGCGTCGAACTCGCCCAGGCCGCGGCCCAGGTCGGTCGTACGGGCACGCCCGAGCAGGTGCAGGAGGCGGTCTCCGTTCTCGAAGACGCTCGCCGCCGCCTGTACTCGATCCTCGCCCAGAACTGACGAGGGTGCCGCCTGAACGCCGAGACCTGACGGGCCCTTCTGTAGCGGTGGCGGCGGTCGCGGGCAACACCCGCGCCCGCTACCGCCGTATCCTCCGCTTCGCGGCGTGGAACCTTGCCGTCACCTGGTTCTTCGAGCTGTTCCTTCCCCGTGTCGGCCTGACGAGAGTCGCCGAGCGCACGCGGTCGAGACGGATGCGCCGCTTCGCGCAACGCTTCCACGTGCTCGCCGTCGACCTCGGCGGGCTGATGATCAAGGTCGGCCAGTTCATGTCGTCGCGCCTCGACGTGCTGCCGCCGGAGATCACGGCCGAACTCGAGGGCCTGCAGGACGAAGTGCCCGCCGTTCCGTTCCCGGCGATCCGGGCGCTCGCCGAAGCGGAGCTCGGCACGAGCCTCTCCGCCGCCTTCAGCGTCGTCGCAGAGACGCCGGTTGCTGCGGCATCCCTCGGCCAGGCCCACCGCGCGCGGCTCGCCCCGGCGGCGGCGCTCGACGCCGGGTTCGACGAGGTCGTGCTGAAGGTGCAGCGCCCGGGCATCGACGCCATCATCGAGGTCGACCTCGCTGCCCTCCGCAGGGTCGGTGGCTGGCTGAGCCACGTTCGCCTCGTCTCCGACAGGGTCGACATGCCGGCCCTCGTCGAGGAGTTCGCCGAGACCAGCCTCGAAGAGATCGACTACCTGCTCGAGGCGGCGAGTTCCGAGCGGTTCGCCGCCGACTTCGCGGGAGACCCCCGGGTCGCGGTGCCGGCCGTCGTCTGGGAGCGCACCACCCGCAGGGTACTGACGCTCGAAGACGTGACGGCGATCAAGATCACCGATGCTGACGCACTGCGGGCGGCCGGTATCGATCCGGCCGAGGTGGCACCCGTCTTCGCGGCGGTCATGTTCGACCAGCTGTTCACGAACGGGTTCTTCCACGCCGACCCGCACCCGGGCAATGTGTTCGTGACACCGTTGGCGCGGCCTGCCACCGAGTCGACGCCCGCCTCGGCGACCGACCCGGCCCTGGCGTCGGCCCCCGGCCCCGCCTGGCAGCTGACCTTCATCGACTTCGGCATGATGGGCACGGTTCCCCCGAACACGCGGAGCGGCCTCCGCAAGCTGCTGATCGCGGCCGCCTCCCGCGACGGCAAGGGGCTGGTCGACGCGATCCGCGACGTGGGTGTGTTGCTCCCGTCGGCCGAGACCACCGAGCTCGAGCGGGCGATGACCGCCCTGTTCGCCCGCTTCGGCGGCATGGGGTTCGCCGAACTCCGCGACGTCGACCCGCGGGAGTTCCGCGACTTCGGCAACCAGTTCAGCGAGGTCATCCGCACGCTGCCGTTCCAGCTGCCCGAGAACTTCCTGCTGATCATCCGCGCCATGTCCCTTACCTCGGGTGTCTGCAGCGCCCTCGACCCGGCCTTCAACCTCTGGGACTCGGTCGAGCCCTACGCGCAGCAGCTGATCCGCGACGAGCGCGGCAATGTGGTGCAGGATGTCGCGAGGCAGGCCCTCGGGTCGGCGACCGTCGCACTCCGCCTCCCGGGGCGGCTGGATGCCCTGGCCACCCGCTTCGAAGACGGCACCGTCGCGGTGACGACGCCCTCGGTCGAGCGGCGGATCGCCCGGCTCGAACGCACCGCGCGGCGGGTCGTCTCGGCCGTGCTCTTCGCCGCACTGCTGATCGCGGGGGCCGTCATCCGTGCCGACGATGTCGTGTTCGGCACCGTGCTGATGGCCGTGTCGGCGCTGCCTCTGCTGCACGCGCTGTTCGCAGGCCGTCGCGCCGGCTGAGCGTGCCCCCGGGCGACCGTGCCGGGGGCGCACCCGCCCGCGTGGTCACGCGCTGAGAGCGCCGACGGGCGTGGCCCGGGTCGCCCGGCGTGCCGGTGCGAGCGAAGCGACCAGCGTCAGCAGTGCCGCCGCGACCGCGACCGCCACACAGAGTGCCAGCGGCACCGTCGGTACGACGAGTCCCGGGCTGCCCGCTATTCCGCCGAGCAGCGACTGTGCCCCCGCCCAGCCGTAGAACGTTCCGAGCGCCAGGCCGAGCACGACAGCCGAGACGGTGAGCTGGGCGCTCTCGGCCACGATCATGCCGCGCACCTGGCCGCGGGTGAAACCGAGCGCGCGCAGCAGCCCCAGCTCGCGGATGCGCTGCAGCACACTGAGCGACAGCGTGTTGACCAGCCCGACCGCCGCAATGAGGGCGCTGTAGCCCATCAACACGGAGAACACCGCGACCGTGGTGGTGAGCATCCGGTCGACCCCCGCGTACACCTCCGGTTCGGCAGCCTGCGCCGCCCGGATCATCTGCTGGAAGCCGGCCGTCGCCACCACGAAGGTCGTGATGAGGGTGACACCGATCAGCAGCCCGACGGTCGAGCGGGCGGTGCGCTCGGGATGCCGTACCGCGTTCGCGGCGGCCAGCCGGGCGGTAGGCCCTCGGCCGAAGAGACGACCGACCAGGTTCAGGATGACCGGCATCACCCGGTTCGCGCCGACGATGACGCCGAGGAACGAGACCACCCCGCCGACCAGCGCCACGAGAACGCCCTGGGGGTCGCTCAGGCCGATGAAGACACCCGCTGCCAGCAGCGCGT
This sequence comes from Subtercola sp. Z020, assembly GCF_002931235.1. Taxonomy (GTDB): domain Bacteria; phylum Actinomycetota; class Actinomycetes; order Actinomycetales; family Microbacteriaceae; genus Subtercola. Next base: position 20,941 of record NZ_PSTT01000086.1, read on the forward strand.
CGCCACCGAGGAAGAGCGCGAGGGCGGCGACGCTGCGGGCGAGCCCTCCGGCTGCCTCCTCCTGGTTGGCTTCGCCCGAGGCGCCGAGCGCCTGCATCGGCGTCACGGCGAGCACCCGGCGCGAACCGATCCACGACGCGAGCCAGGTCGTCAGAACGACCACGACCGTCGGAACCAGCAGCACCGGTTCGGCCAGGGCGTAGGGCAGGTCGGGCAGAATGCCGAGCGTGACGCAGGTGGCGGCCAGCAGCGTGGTGAGAACGGTTCCGCCGAGGGCGCCGAGCAGGGATCCGGCCACGCCCACGAGCAGGCCCTCCCGGGTGACCGCCCGGCGTTCGGTTCGCGCGTCGGAGCCGAGCAGCCGCCGGAGGGCGATCGCGCGCGTGCGGCCGGCGATGATCGTCGAGAAGCTGTTGGCGGTGACGACGGCCCCCACGTAGACGGCGATCGTGAGGAAGATGACGGCGGCGATCGGCAGGATGAACGCGACGGTGGCGCTCGCTCCCGTCACATCGTCGGCGCGGATCGCCGTCGTCAGCACACCGACCGTCGACAGCAGCGAGACTCCGAAGGCCGAGCTGAGAGCGGCCACCAGAATGCTCGGGGCGTGCTCGCCGAGTGCCGCCCGCATGCCCGTCACAGCCCCGGCGCTCACGCCGCGGCCTCGAGGTTCAGCATGAGGTGGCTGATCTCCTGCGGAGTGCAGCGGCCCCGATCATCCACGATCCGCCCGTCGGCGAGAAAGACGACGCGGTCGGCGAAGCTCGCGGCGATCGGGTCGTGGGTCACCATGGCGATGCTCTGGCCGCGGTCGCGACTCGCCGAGGCGAGCAGAGTGAGAACGTCGCGGCCGGTCCGCGAATCGAGGTTGCCTGTCGGTTCGTCTGCGAAGACGAGGTCGGGGCGCGTGACGAGGGCGCGGGCGATGGCGACGCGCTGCTGCTGGCCCCCCGAGAGCTCGTGCGGCCGGTGCCGCAGGCGGTCGGTGAGCCCGAGCGAGTCGACGAGAGCGAGCAGATGGGCGCGTTCGGCCGCATTCGGGCGCCGGCCGTCGAGGTCGAAGGGGAGCAGGATGTTCTGCTCGACGTCGAGCGTCGGCACCAGGTTGAACGACTGGAAGACGAACCCGATCCGCCGCCTCCGCAACAGCGTGAGGTCGGTGTCGCCGAGGCGGGTGATGTCGCGGCCGCCGAGGGCGATGGTTCCGGATGTCGCGGTGTCGAGCCCGGCCATGATGTGCATGAGCGTCGACTTGCCCGAGCCGCTCGGGCCCATGATGGCGGTGAACGCGCCCGCCTCGAGGCGCAGGGTGACACCGCGGAGCGCGGTCACGGTGGCGGAATCCGACCCGTAGCTCTTGCTGAGGTTCAGTGCTTCAGCGATCGGCTGGGCGGCGCTGACATGCCGGTGGGCGGGAACAGGGGCGGTTGCGGTTGTCATGCTTCGACACTAGGAAGCACCGGCCCGCCGCGGATCGGACCTCGGGATGAACCGGAGTCAACCGAAGGGATGACATCGCTCAGGTGGTCAGGCCGTGCTCGTAGGCGAACACCACGAGTTGCACGCGGTCGCGGAGGCCGAGCTTGCCGAGCACCCGGCTGAGGTGCGTCTTGACGGTGGCTTCGCTCACGAACTCGTCTGCGGCGATCTCGGCGTTGCTGAGACCGCGGGCCACCTGGGCGAAGATCGCCCGCTCGCGGGTGGTCAGTGTCTCGAAGGCCGGTGGGGGAGGAGTCGTCGGTGAAGCGGCCGTGAAGCGCTCGAAGAGCTCACGCGTGGCCGAGGGCGCGATGACGGCGCTGCCGCTGTGCACCATGCGGATGGCGGCGAGCAGAAAGCCCGGCTCCGCGTCTTTCAGCACGAAGCCGCTGGCGCCGCTCTGGATCGCCCGCGCGGCCGCCTCGTCGAGATCGAAGGTGGTGAGCACGATGATGCGGGGCCTCGACGCCCCGCGGGCATCGGCGGCTGCCAGGATGCGCTGGGTGGCCTCGATGCCGTTCATGACGGGCATGCGGATGTCCATCAAAATGACGTCGGGCTCTGCGACGGCCGCCATGGTGACGCTCTCGGCTCCGTCGGCCGCCTCGCCCACCAGCTCGAGATCGGGTTGGCTGGAGACGAGCATGCGGATGCCCGCCCGGAAGAGCGCCTGGTCGTCGACGAGGGCGACCCGGATGCTCGGCTGCGCGCTCACGCGACGACCAGGTCGTTCGGCGCCGGAGTCGACGGTGCGGGTACGGGCAGCCGGGCGGAGACGACGAACAGCCTGCCGCTCGGGGCCGCTGCGAGCGAGCCGCCGGCGAGCGTGGCTCGCTCGATCATGCCCGGGATGCCGTGGCCCGGCAGCGAGCCTCCCGCCGGCGCGGCAGCCGGCAGCGTGCTGGTGACGGTCACCCACAGTTCGGTGGTGGCCCAGTCGAGCGACACCGTGACGGGCTTCGCCTGGTCGCCGTGCCGCAGGGCGTTGGTCAGCGCCTCCTGCACGATGCGGTACACCGCGAGTTCACGTGGCGCCCCGAGGGCGGCGTGTGCCCCACTCGTGCGGCGCTCGACCGCGAGACCCGTCGATCGAAAGTGGTCGGCCAGGGCATCCAGAGCCGACAGGCCCGGCTGCGGTGCACTCGAGTCGTTGTGGCGCAGCTCGCCGAGCAGCACGCGCACATCGGCCAGCGCACTGCGGGCCGTACTCGCGATGGTGGTGAGGGACTCGTCGACGAGGTCGGTCTCGCCCGGTTCGCCGTGTATGCCTGCAGCGGTATATAGGTAGCGAGCTCCGTCGGCCTGGGCGATCACCACTGCGAGCGAATGCGCCACGATGTCGTGCATGTCCCGCGCGATGCGGTTGCGCTCCTGCTCCACGATGACGGCCTGCTCGGCGAGCAGGCGGTCGTTCTCGGCAGCGTGCTGGGCCTCACGGCTGGCCTCCGAGCGGGAGAAGGCGCGGGTGAGAACGCCGAGAACCCAGCTCAGAATGAACACCGCCAGGCCGCCGACGAAGACGACCACCGTTCCCTGCGCCACAGAGAGCAGCTCGGCGTTCTGCCCGGCACGGATGCCCCGCAGAATCGTCAGCGGGGTGGCATACGTCAGCAGAGCCGGCACGACCACGGTGTAGAGCGTGGCGAGCGCCGCCCCGAGGAAGGTCGAGGCGAAGCCGAGCCAGCGCAGCACCGGTGTGCCGTAGGCGGCCGTCGAATAGAGCACCGGCAGCACGGCGAGGTCGGCGAGTCCCGGATCCTGGCGCAGGAGCATCTGCAGAACAGCCATGAACCAGACGAGGAGCAGGGCGAGAGGCGGGCTGAGACGGCGAAGCGCGAGAGCGAATCCCATGCCGAGCGCGATGGCGAGGTCGGCGAGGCGCACGTACCCCGCCTGGTAGACCGTCGAATAGGCCACGGCGACCACGACGAGAACCACGGCGATGGCGATGTCGACTGCCCGCTGGCGGGAGGTGAGGGCGCGGAGCATGTCAATACCGTAGGCGCCGCCGGTGCCAGGGAGGCGGAGATTCAGCGGATCGAGAAGCCTGGGAGCGCAAAATCATCCTTCCGATGCACATCGCTCGAGTGCAAAGGCGCTTCATGTGTAAGCAATATCGAGGCAATATCGGTGATTAGCGTGCTATTGCCTTCATTGCAAGGTACGGTTCACAAACCACCCCCAAAAGGGGTGAGGTGCTGTAGGGGTGTGGCACCAGGGTTCATGTACAACTCCTGGTTGATTTCCACACACAGTACTGAGGTACCTTCATGCGCGCTGCCGCATCCAGACACGCCGGACCCGTCCGGTCCACCAAGACGTCACGCGCGACCAACATCGCGGTCGTGAGCGGGGTGGGCCTGCTCGCTGCCTCGATCCTGTTCGCCACGATGGGCGCAGCTGCGGTGGAGGCCCCGGTCACTCTCGGCACGGCGGCCACCTACGCGGTGCTCTCCGGCCAGACGGTGACCAACACGGATGGAACGGTGCTCGGGCGCGACCTCGGGCTGTCGCCCGGCTCGGCGATCACCGGCTTCCCGCCCGGCATCGTGAACGGCGAGACGCACCTCGGTGACGCCACTGCGCTGAAGGCGCAGGCCGACCTGGCCATCGCCTACGACGACGCAGCGGGCCGGGCACCGACAGCGTCGGTCTCCGACGACCTGGTCGGCAGAACCTTCGTGGGCGGCGTCTACAAGTCGACCAGCACCCTGGCCCTCAGCGGTACGGTGACGCTCGACGGGCAGGGCAACCCGAACTCCGTGTTCATCTTCCAGGTCGCCTCGTCGCTCAACACGGCAACGGCGAGCCGCGTCAACCTGACGAACGGTGCACGCAGTTGCAACGTCTTCTGGCAGGTCGGAGCCTCGGCCGTGCTCGGCACCAATTCGAACTTCGTCGGCACCATCATGGCGCTCACCTCGATCTCGGTTGAGACGGGAACGGATGTCGCGGGCCGCGCTCTCGCCCGCAACGGCTCGGTGACGCTCGACGACAACACGTTCACGACCGCGACGTGCGCGGTGGTGCCTGTTCCGACGGAGACGCCGACGGCGACGCCCACGGCCTCGCCGACAGGGACCCCCACGGCCTCGCCGACCGGAACGCCGACGGCCTCGCCGACCGGCACCCCGACTACGCCGCCGACTCCGACCGCGACGCCGACACTGCCGCCGACTCCGACGGCCACGCCGACGTTGCCGCCGACTCCGACGGCCACGCCGACGTTGCCGCCGACTCCGACCGCGACCCCGACTCTGCCGCCGACTCCGACGGCCACGCCGACGTTGCCGCCGACCCCGACGGCCACGCCGACACTGCCGCCGACTCCGACCGCGACGCCGACCTTGCCGCCGACGCCGACCGCGACTCCGACCGTCACGCCTACGGCCACGCCGACTCCGACGCCGACCGTGACCCCCACGGCCACGCCGACTCCGACGCCGACTGTGACGCCCACGGCCACGCCGACTCCGACCCCGACGGCATCCGCGGCTCCCACCGCGACCGCCACCCCGACGCCGGCGCCCAGCACGACGGCGAGCGCCGTGCCGGTACCCGGCGGCGGTGGGAACGGCGGCAGTGGATCATCCGGAGACCTCGCTGAGACCGGTATCGGCGGCATCCTGCCCCCCGTCACCGGAGCGAGCGTGCTGCTCGTGATGGCCGGCCTGACCGCCTTCTTCCTCTCCCGGCGCACCCGCACCCGCCGGAACCCGACCGACTGACCCCAAGCCCGCGCGGTGCCGAACTAGCGATAGCGGTTCGGCACCGTCCAGTGGCTGCCGAACCTCTCATTGAAGCTCGGCGGCTCGAACGGGCTGTGACCGCCCGCCGGGTAACTCGTCAGCTCGCCGACGACGATGCGCCCCGGCAGCAGATAGAGGTCGACGCGCAGAAAGTCGGTCTCCTCGGCCAGGCGCTCGGCGAGGGCGATCATCTCGTCGAGGGTCTCGGGTCGCGGCCGCCCGGGCGTCGCCCACGGCAGCCCGCCGCTCAGCTCGAGGTGCTCCCAGTCACGGGAGTAGAAGTCCTGCGTGCGTTCGCCGAAGCGGCCCGAGTCGACCTGCACGTACTCGCACCGGCCGTGGAACACGAAGAACTTCAGGTCGTCGGGAATCGCCCCCTCGGGTGACGACAGCAGCTCCTCGACGATGATCCGCGGCTGGATGCGGCTATAGGCCCACTCGCTGTTCGGCCCCCGCCCGTAGAGTTTGCGGAGCCAGGAGCCGGCGGTGCGGGCGAGCAGGTCGGGGTCGGCCGCACTCGGCAGCACGTGCTGGTAGATCCAGCCCCAGTCGGGCCGCACCAGCCGCGCCTCCGGTGCTGCCTCGGGGGAGACGACGACCACCGCTCCGCTGCCGTGGGTCGGCTTGATGACGAGACCCTCGCCGACGCTCAGGCCGCGGAGCGCATCCGCCTCGTCGAACACCCCGATCGCGTCGGGCAGGTACGCCTCGCCGACGCGGTCGGCGATGTACTCCCTGACCGCTGCCTTGTCGGCGAAGGTCACCAGCAGGGGGCGCCGGTCACGCAGCATCTTGTACTGCACCTTCTCGGTGAACGTGACCGGCCGTCGCGTGCGGAACAGTCGCCAGGCGCGCACCAACCGGCTGCGTTCGCGTCGTCTGATGGGCTTCTCGGGGGTGAAGATCGGCGGCACTCCACGATCGTAGCGGCGACCGGATGCCCGGCAGGAGAAATTCTGACCGCTCGCCGGGCGTTGCATCCGAGAGACGCCGGCCCATCCCGGGCCTGCCGGCAAGGAGAACCATGATCACCGCACTGCTCGAACTCCGCATCGCCCCCGAGTCGCTCTCCGACGCGACGCGCGTGCTCACCGAGACCCTGCAGCAGACCCGCGCTCGCGAGGGCAACCTCGGGGTGGACGTTCTCGTCGACCGCGCCGATGCCGCCCACATCACCATCGTCGAGCGCTGGGAATCGATCGAGGCAGACGACGCCTACCGCGCCTGGCGTGCGACCGACGAGGGCAAGAGCCAGCTCGGCACCATCCTCGCCGCCCCGCCCGCCCTCTCGGTCAACGACACCTCGTTCTCCCTGTAGTCCCCCGCGGCGGGGCCGCGGCGAGCGCTGCCGCGCCGCCCGCAGCGGGCCGCACCGCGAGCCTCGCGGTCGCCGACCGAGCAGCCGCGCTGTCAGGCCAGGCGGGGGGAGGCGGCCAGCAGGCGGCGGGTGTAGGGGTCGGCGGGGTTCGCGAAGAGGGTCGCCGACGGGCCGCTCTCGACGATGCGGCCGTCGAGCATGACGGCGACCGTGTCGCTCATGTGCTGCACCACCCCGAGGTCGTGCGAGATGAACAGGTAGCTGAGCCCCCGCTCGCGCTGCAGTTCGTCGAGCAGGTCGAGCACCTGCGCCTGCACCGACACGTCGAGCGCCGACACGGGCTCGTCGCAGACGAGGATGTCGGGCTGCGGCGCCAGCGCCCGGGCGATCGCCACGCGCTGGCGCTGGCCGCCCGACAGGTGCAGGGGGCGGCGGTCGGCGAGCGAACCGGCCAGCCCGACCGAGTCGAGCAGCTCGGTGAGGGCGGGCAGCTGACCCCTGTCGCGGGTGCTGCGGCCGTCGGTCAGGGCGTCGGTCAGAATCTCGCGCACCGTCCAGCGCGGGTCGAACGAGCCGAGCGGATCCTGGTAGATCGCTCCGATCCGCCGCCGCTCGGGCCGTCGTTCGCGTTCGCTCAGGATGCTCCACGGCGCGCCCCCGAGGGCGACGGTTCCGGCATCCGGAGCCGTCAGACCGAGCACTAGGCGCGCGGTCGTCGTCTTGCCCGAGCCGGATTCGCCGACGAGCCCGAGCGTCTGCCCCCGCGCGAGACTGAGCGACACGTCGTCGACGACCACCCGCCGCGACCCGTCGGGGTTGCGGTAGCTCTTCACGAGCCCGTGCGCTTCGAGCGCCGGTGCGCCGGCCGTTCGTCCTCCGCCACCGTCCTTTCCCGCGAGGCGCGCGCCACGCTCGGCGCCGCCCTCCCTGCGCACAGCGTGCGCGTCGGCTGCGGTTGCGGGCGCGACTTCGGGCTCGACTTCCGGCGCGGCGGCGGGCGCAAGGGGCGTGCCCCGGGGGCGGCCCGCGGGCACCGCACGGATGAGGCGCTTCGTGTATTCGTGCTGCGGATCGCCGAGAACCCGGTCGGCCGGTCCCTGCTCGACGATGCGGCCGTCGGTCATCACCGCGATCCTGTCGGCGATGCGGCCCACCACCGCGAGGTCGTGGCTGATCAGCAGCACCGCTGTTCCCTCACGCTTCAAGCGCTCGAGCAGCAGCAGAATCTGCTCCTGCACGGTGGTGTCGAGTGCCGTCGTCGGCTCGTCGGCGATGAGCAGCGGCGGGTCGAGCGCGATCGCCGAGGCAATGAGGGCGCGCTGCCGCAGCCCGCCCGAGAGCTCGCCCGACCGCTGCCGCGCCCGGAACTCCGGTTGCGGAACGCCGACATCCACGAGCAGCTGCTGCACCCGGGCACTGCGCTCGCCCGGGGAGAGCCGCGTGTGCAACCGCAGGGCGTCGGCGATCTCGCGCCCCACCGTTCGCAGCGGGTCGAGCGAGACCAGGGCATCCTGCAGCACCAGCCCGACGTCGGCGCCGCGAAGGCCCCGCAGCTGGCGCACCGAGAGGGTGAGCACGTTCTTCGTGCCGACCACCAGGCGGTCGGCGGTCACGGTCGCGTTCTGGCCGGCGAGACCCAGGATGCTGCGGGCCGTGACGCTCTTGCCCGACCCCGATTCGCCCACCAGCGCCAGGCACCGGCCGGGCTCGAGCGTGAAGCCGACGCCGTCGACCACCGTCGTCGTCTCGCGCCCGCTCCGGAACCCGACGCGGAGGTTCTGCACGTCGAGCACCGCCTGCTGCTCGCCCAGCACCGCCTGCTGCTCGCCCATCACCGCTCCCGGTTCCGACGCTGCAGGCCCCGCCCGAGCACCGTCGCCGACGCGGCCGCCAGCACCACGAACAGACCGGGGAAGAACGTGAGCCACCACGCGACGGAGATGTACGTGCGCCCCGCCGAGAGCATCGCCCCCCACTCTGCCGCGGGGGGCACCGCGCCGAGGCCGAGAAAGCTGAGCGCGGAGGCCCACACGATGGCCTGCCCGACCCCGAGGGTGGCGAGCGCGAACAGCCCGGCCGCCACGTTCGGCAGGATGCTGCGGCGGAAGATCTGCCCCGGGCTCCGCCCCAGAACGACGGCGGCCTCGATGAAACCCGATCCGCGGATCGAACGGATCTGCGACCGGATGATGCGCGCGTAGCCGGGCGCCGTCGCGAGTCCAACGGCGATCGTCGACGTGGTCACCCCCACCCCGAAGATCGTGATGAACAGCAGCGCGAGCAGCAGCCCGGGGAACGCGAACAGCACCTCGAGCAGCCGATTCACGCCGAAGTCGACGGCGCGTGGGCCGAGGCCGGCGAGGGATCCGAGAACGAGCGCGAGCACCAACCCGATCCCGGTCGCCGCCACGCCGATCAGCAGCGACGACCGCGCGCCGTAGACGACCCGCGTGAAGATGTCGCGCCCCGATTCGTCGGTGCCGAACGGGTGACCGGGCGACGGCGGCGTGAAGGCGCTCGCGGGCGCGATGGCGAGGGGGTCGGTCGCCGTCAGCAGCTGCGGGGCGAGGGCGGCGACCAGCAGGAAGAGCAGAATGAGCCCGGCGATGACCTCCGCGACGTGCAGGTGGGCGAGCGCGCGGCGGGCGCCGCTCGGCTGGTGGGCTGTGGATGCCGCCAGAGGCAGCAGGGGAGCCCCGGCCGACCCGCTCACGACCCACCGCCCGACGACGACTGCGCGCGCAGCCGCGGATCCGCGAGGCGGTCGGCGAGGTCGGTCGCGATCGTGACCACGATGTAGACGAGCGCCACCACCATCACGACGCCGATCACGACAGGGATGTCCCTGATCAGCACGGCATTCAGCAGAGTGCGCCCGAGCCCGGGGCGGGCGAAGACCGTCTCGACCACGACCGCGCCGCTGATCAGCGATCCGAAGGCCCAGCCCGAGAGGCTGATCGCGGGCAGGGCCGCGTGCCGCAGCGCGTGGATCAGCCGAACCCCGGTCTCGCTCTCACCGCGCGCCCTCGCCGAAACGGTGAACGGGGCATCCAGAGCGTTCAGAACCGACTCGCGCATCAGCTGCCCGAGAAAGCCGGCCAGGGGAATGGCGAGCGTGAGCACGGGCAGCACGAGGCCCGGGATGCCCGGGGTGCTGATCGCGGGCAGCCAGCCGAAGCCCACGCTGAACACCAGGATGAGGATCGTGCCGAGCCAGAAGTTCGGCACGGCGGCCGCGACGATCTCGAGCACGGTCGAGACGGTGGCGGCGATCCGCCCGCCCCGGGTCGCCCAGAGGGCCAGCCCGATCGCGAGCAGCCAGGCGACGGCGAGCGAGAGCACGGTGAGCAGCAGCGTGCTGCCCAGCCCGTCGAGAATCACGTGCGCGACCGGCACTTTCAGGGAGTAGGAGGTGCCGAAGTCGCCGGTCGCGAGCCGCCCTAGCTCGTGCAGGTACTGGGTGAGCAGGGGCTGGTCGAGGCCGAACTCGGCCCGTGCCTGGGCGAGGGCCTCCGGGGTGGCGCGGGAGCCGGGCCCGCCGAGGATCGCCTCGGCCGGGTCGCCCGGGATCAGCCGGATGCCGAAGAAGATGAGCGTGGCGACGGCCCACAGCACGAACACGGCGCCCGCGACGCGCGTCACGATCCACCGCGCGGCGCGCCCCGCCGAGCGCCGCCGTCGCACCCCCTGCTCGGCGGCGGCAGCGCTGGCGAGGGAGGTCACCCTTCGAGCCTAGGCGCGATTCGCCCCGTCGACCCGCGGTGGCGCCACATGACGTCCCGCCCGGACGGAGGTGGGGCGATCCTCCGCTCTCTGGGCGTCGGGTGCGCTCACCTCCGTCCGGGTGGGAGGCTGCGCGCGGCGGCGACGCGGATGCTCGGACACGGGGTGGCGCCGGGCGGGTTAGCGGCGGCGACGGGTGCCGACGGGGCCCTCGACGATGGCGGCGATCTCGGAGGTGGAGACGGGGGCGTGGCCCGCGGCATCCCGCTCGCCGGCGCCCACGACCGCAGCGCCAGCGACACCAGTGGCAGCAACGCCACCCGCAACACTGGCACCCGCGGCCGACGGCGCGTGGTCGTCGGCGCTCATCGTCGCCTCATCGAACGGCAGCTCGCGCGAGAGCACGGCGCGCACCCGGTCGCGGTCGATCTGGTGCGTCCACGTGCCGATCAGGATGGTCGCCACCGCGTTGCCGGTGAAGTTGGTGAGCGCCCGGGCCTCCGACATGAAGCGGTCGATGCCGACGATCACGCCGACCCCGTTCACCAGGTCGGGACGGTGGGCCTGCAGCCCGCCCGCGAGGGTGGCGATGCCGGCGCCCGAGACGCCGGCGGCACCCTTCGACGCGATCATCATGAACAGCAGCAGCGAGATCTGCTCGCCGATGTTCAGGGGCGTTCCGGTCGCGTTCGCGATGAACAGCGACGCCATCGTCAGGTAGATCGCGGTGCCGTCGAGATTGAACGAGTAGCCGGTGGGAACGGTGATGCCGGCGACCGACTTGGAGACGCCGACGTGCTCCATCTTCGCGATCAGCCGGGGGAGCGCCACCTCGCTCGACGAGGTCGACACGATCAGCAGGTACTCCCGCCCGAGGTAGCGCATCAGCTGGAAGATGTTGGTGCGGGCGGAGATCCAGAGCAGACCGCCCAGAATGATCACGATGAACAGGGCGCAGGTGATGTAGAACGCGATCATCAGGGTTCCGAGGCTGACGAGGGCCGCCGCCCCGCTCGAACCGACGACCGCCGCGATTGCGCCGAAGGCACCGATCGGTGCGACCCACATGATCATCGACAGGATGCGGAACACCAGCACCTGGATCTGCCCGATCGCCGACAGGATGGGCGCCCCCTTCGGCCCGAGGTACTGCAGCGCGAACCCGACGAGCAGCGCGACGAAGAGCACCTGCAAAATGTTGCCCGCGGTCAGCGACGACAGCAGCGAGGTGGGGATGATGCCGAGGATGAACCCGGTCGTGTCCGAAGCGGGCAGCGCCGACGTGTCGTACGTCGAGGCCGAGATGTTCAGCCCGTCACCCGGGTGGATGACGTTGCCGACGACGAGCCCGATGCCGAGCGCGAATGTCGACATCACGATGAAGTAGCCGAGCGCGAGCCCGCCGATCTTGCCCACCGTGGCGGCCTTGGCGATCGAACCGACCCCCAGCACGATCGTGCAGAAGATGATGGGCGCAATCATCATCTTGATCAGCGAGACGAAGCCGTCACCGAGGGGCTTCAGCCCCTTCGCGAACTCCGGGGCGAGAAGTCCCACCGCGATGCCGGCCGCCACCGCGACGATGACGAAGATGTAGAGGTAGTGGGCACGGTCCAGGCGCTTCCTGGGAGTCGTGCCGGTTGCTGCTGGCGTCGTTGCCATTGTTCTCACCTTTCGGATGATCGCCTCGCGTCGTCGCGGGCGTAGCTCAAGTGGGGCAAGCCTCGGGCACCGGCGGGCGCGGCACCGAGTTGTGTTCATAGTGTTTGCGGGTAGCCAGGCGCCGGAACGGGCATCCGGAACCGCCCGGGGCTACCCTGAGAGCGACCGCACTCCGCACCGACGCGAGAGCAGAACAGGGCAGGTGGCACGCCGCATGATCGCCTGGGTTCGCCGCTGGAGCATCTCGACGCGGCTGTTCGTGCTGCAGTTCGTGTTCATTCTGGTGCTGACGCTGATCGCGCTGGCCTGGCTCTGGAACGACGCCCGCGGCATCGTCGAGCAGAGCGCCGCCGACCGCAGCCTGTCGGTGGCCACGTCGATCGCCGACAATCCGTTCGTCGTGTCGAACGTGGAATCGGCCGACCCGAGCGCCCAGCTCGAGCCCTACGCACAGAACCTGATGGCCGACACCCGCACGGACTTCATCACGATCATGGCGCCCGATCGCACCCGCTTCACCCACCCGAACCCCGCCGAGATCGGGCGGCCGTTCGTCGGCACCATCGAGCCCGCGCTCGAGGGTCGCTCGTTCACGGAGACGTACACCGGCACGCTCGGGCCGTCGGTGCGGGCGGTCGTGCCCATCCGCGATGCCGACGGCGACATCGTCGCGCTCGTCGCCGCCGGAGTGACGGTGTCGAAAGTGTCGGTCGCGCTCGGTGAACGCCTTCCGTTCGTGTTCGCATTCGCCGCTCTGACCCTGCTGTTCGGCGCCCTGGTCTCGTGGGCGCTGAGCCGCTACCTCGGCCGGGTGACGTGGGGGCGGGGGCCCGAGGAGTTGGGGCGCATGTTCCTGTACTACGAGGGGGTGCTGCACGCGGTGCGGGAG
>NZ_PSTT01000039.1 GCF_002931235.1 Subtercola sp. Z020
GTGCGGGGGCAGGCGGGGGCGGCGGCCCCGCGGGGCCGCGCAGCGCGCGCAAGGCGCTGCGCGTCGCAGCGCGCCGCCGCCGCCGGTTCGAGCGGCTCGAAGCGCGCCGGTTCACCGAGCGCAGCCGCCGGCGCCGCCTCACCTGGCTGGTCTCGCTCAGCTCCGTCGCCCTGCTCGGCGTGATCGTGCTCGTCACCGCCTACTCACCCGTCTTCGCCGTGCGCGCCATCAGCATCGAGGGCACCTCCCGCATCGACGGAGCCCAGGTGCAGCAGGCCCTGGCCGACCAGGTCGGCCGCCCGCTCGCCCTCGTCGACTTCGGCCGCATGCAGAGCGAGCTCGCCGCGTTCCCGCTCATCCAGAGCTACTCGACGGAGTCCAGCCTGCCGAACACGCTGATCGTGCGCATCGTCGAACGCCAGCCGGTCGGCGCGATCACGGCGGCCGCGGGCGGGTTCGACCTCGTCGACCCGGCGGGCGTCACCGTCTCGCACAGCGATGCCCGGCCCGCGGGTTTCCCCGTGATCGACCTGGCCGCATCCGCTCTCGGCAGCCCCGGTTTTCTCGGCGCGACCGCTGTGCTGCGTGCGATGCCGGCCGACCTGCTCGCGAAGATCGACACTATCAGCGCCGCGACCCCTGACTCCGTCACCTTCACCCTCGCGGGCGGTGGCCAGAAGGTCGTCTGGGGCAGCGACGCCGATTCCGCTCTCAAGGCGCGCGTTCTCGACAAGCTCATCGGCACGCAGGATGCCGACGCCTCCCTGACCTACGACGTCTCCAGCCCCGAGAGTCCCGTCGTCTTCCGCTGACCGCTCTGCACGACACGGTGCTGGATGCCGCGGCCCGACTTTCGAGCGTAACCTGCGACACGCCAAGCGCGTTACGACCACCCCGCCGCATCGCGCCTAGGTTGATCAAAAGAAATACATACTCAGCATAACATTAACTCTCAACTTGAGCTTGAGACCCGGAGGCCGGACGTGACATCGAACCAGAACTACCTCGCCGTGATCAAAGTGGTCGGCATCGGTGGCGGCGGCGTGAATGCCGTCAACCGGATGATCGAACTCGGCCTTCGCGGCGTCGAATTCATCGCCATCAACACTGACGCGCAGGCGCTGCTGATGAGCGACGCCGACGTGAAGCTCGACGTGGGCCGCGAACTCACCCGCGGCCTCGGCGCCGGAGCAGACCCCGAGGTCGGCCGACGCGCAGCAGAAGACCACGCCGAGGAGATCGAGGAGGCCCTCGCCGGAGCCGACATGGTCTTCGTGACCGCTGGCGAAGGTGGCGGAACGGGCACCGGTGGCGCCCCCGTCGTGGCCCGCATCGCCAAGTCGATCGGCGCCCTCACCATCGGTGTCGTCACGAAGCCCTTCGGTTTCGAGGGCAAGCGCCGCATGGCCCAGGCCGAAGACGGCGTGGCCACCCTGAAGAACGAAGTCGACACCCTCATCGTCGTGCCGAACGACCGCCTGCTGGAGATCAGCGACCGCGGCATCAGCATGCTCGAGGCGTTCTCGACCGCCGACCAGGTGCTTCTCGCCGGTGTCCAGGGCATCACCGACCTCATCACGACCCCCGGCCTCATCAACCTCGACTTCGCCGACGTGAAGAGCGTCATGCAGGGCGCGGGTTCCGCGCTCATGGGCATCGGCTCCGCCAGGGGCGCCGACCGCGCCATCAAAGCCGCAGAGCTCGCCGTCGCCTCCCCGCTGCTCGAGGCGAGCATCGAGGGTGCCCACGGCGTTCTGCTCTCCATCCAGGGCGGCTCGAACCTCGGCATCTTCGAGATCAACGACGCGGCCAAGCTCGTGCAGGATGCCGTGCATCCAGAAGCCAACATCATCTTCGGTGCCGTCATCGACGACACCCTGGGCGACGAGGTGCGGGTCACGGTCATCGCGGCCGGCTTCGATACGGCGGAGACGATCGCCGACGCGGCCGCCAAGCGCGGCTTCTCGGTGCCGAACGACGCGAGCGACCTGTTCGCGGGCGCCGGGTCGGCCTCGGCCGTCGGCGGCGGTGCGAACACGGGCAGCACGCCCGTCGCCCCCCAGACCCGTCGCGACCGCGCCGACGAGCAGCCGCAGAGTTCGGCGGCCTCGTGGGCGCAGGCCCCCGAGCACAGCCTCACCGGCACCGCTCAGCTCGACCCGGCCTCCGACGACGACGACTCCGACCTCGACGTTCCCGACTTCCTGAAGTAGGAGCCATCGCCGAGACCACCGCGCCGAACGAGGGCGGGCCAGACCTCACGGGTCGGCTCGCCCTCGTTCGTGCATCCATCGACGAGGCTCTGGATGCCGCGGGCCGACGCCCGGGCGACGTGACCCTGATCGCGGTGACCAAGTTCCACGACGGAGCACTCCTCCGCGAACTCGCCGCCCTCGGGGTGACCGACTTCGGCGAGAGCCGCCACCAGGAGGCGCGCGCGAAGGCCCGCGACCTCGCCGACCTCGCCCCCACCTGGCACTTCGTCGGCCAGCTGCAGAGCAAGAAGGCGCGCCAGGTCGCCGAGTACGCCCGCGTCATCCACTCGGTCGACAGGGCCTCGCTCGCCGACCTGCTGGCCTCTGACGAGCGCGAGTCGACCGGCACGCCCGTCGAGGTGTTCGTGCAGGTCAACCTCACGCCCGATCCCGAGCGCGGCGGCGTTCGGCCACAGGATGCCGTCGCTCTCGCCGAGCACATCGAGCGCCTCCCGGGGCTCGACCTCCGCGGGGTCATGGCGGTGGCGCCGAACGACGGGGAACCCCGTGCGGCCTTCGCGCGGCTGCGGAGCATCTCGGAGGCGGTGCGCTCGAGCGTGCCCCGGGCATCCGCCATCTCCGCCGGCATGTCGAACGACTTCGCCGAGGCGATCGCCGAGGGCGCGACACACCTTCGGATCGGTTCTGCAATCACGGGTATCAGACCCCTTCGACGTTAATCTCTTCTCAGGCACCCGAACTTTCAACCGGAGGAAGACATGGCCAATCCACTACGCAAGACGATGGTCTACCTCGGGCTTGCCGACGAAGAACTCGACTACGACGAGCCCCAGCAGCAGGCACCGGTGGCGCACGTCGCCCACCCGCAGGCCGCCCAGGCTCCCGCCGAGCGCACGGTCGCGCACGTCGCCCCCGCCCCCCGCGAGTCGAACTCCGGCCGCGCTCCCGTGACCCCTCTCCGTCGAACCACGACTCACAAAGAAGCGGCGCCGCTCGAAATGAATGAAATCCTCACCGTTCACCCGAAGCAGTACAAAGACGCGCAGATCATCGCCGAGAGCTTCCGCGAGGGCATCCCCGTGATCATCAACCTGTCGCAGATGACGGATGCCGACGCGCGCAGGCTCATCGACTTCGCAGGTGGCCTCTCGCAGGGGCTCTACGGCAAGATCGAGCGGGTCACGAGCAAGGTCTTCCTGCTCTCGCCGTCGCACGTCTCGGTGTCGGGTGAGGCCCAGTCTGAGACTCGTACAGAAGCTTCCTTCTTCGTCCAGTCATAATTGACGGGTGGGTTCACTTCTCGTCATCATCGCCAGCGTCGCCTACGTCGCGCTGCTGCTCTACTTCTTCGTGATGTGGGGCCGGTTCGTGCTCGACCTCGTGCGGAGCTTCCAGCGCCAGTGGCGCCCCCAGGGCGCGGTGCTGGTGCTGGCCGAGGTCGCCTACACGGTCACCGATCCGCCGATCAAGTTCTTCCGTCGCCTCATCCCGCCCCTCAGGGTGGGTCCGGTAGCGTTCGACTTCGGCTGGAGCATCGTGATGCTGCTGGTGGTCATCCTGCTGTCGGTGGCACAGTACGTGCGCCTGATTGCCGCCTGACCGCCCGGCGCATGTATCGTAGTTGCTGAAACGCCAATACGTTCCCTAGACAGTCATTGGGTTCCCTCGACAGTCACTAGTAATAAAGGTGGAAGAACATGCCGTTAACTCCGGAAGAAGTTGTTAACAAGCGCTTTTCGCAAACCCAGTTTCGGGCCGGATACGACCAGGACGAGGTTGACGACTTCCTCGACGAGGTCGTGGTTGAGCTTCGCCGCCTGATCTCGGAGAACGAAGAGCTTCGAAAGGGCATCGTGCCGAGCGCGGCGCCTGCCGCCGCCAGCGAAGAGGCTGCCCCGGCCGAGCCCGCCGAAGAGGTCAGCGAAGAGACCGCCGTCGTCGACGTCATCGAAGAGGTTCCCGCCCCGGCGGCGACCCCCGAGCCCGTCGCCGCATCGGCTGCTGCGCCCACCACCGTGCCCGACGGAGAAGACGCCGCGAGCACCACCAGCCTGCTGCAGCTCGCCCGTCGCCTGCACGACGAGCACGTCAAGGAGGGCTCCGACAAGCGCGCCGCCCTGATCGAGGAGGGCCAGGCCACGGCCAACCGCCTCGTCGCCGAGGCAGAGGCCAAGCAGCGCACCGAGCTCGCCAAGCTCAACCAGGAGAAGGCGGGCATCGAGCACCGCATCGACGAGCTGCGCTCGTTCGAGAAGGAGTACCGCCAGAAGCTGCGCGGCTACATCGAGAGCCAGCTGCGCGACCTCGACTCCTCGGGTGAGAACGCTCCGGCGTCGAGCCTTCAGGGCTTTGGAGCCTGACTCCGAGGCGACAGCCAACACCCGTGACGCCGGCGTCGACGCTCTGCCCACAGCAGACGTGACGCCGGCCGAGGGTCGACCGAGAACGATCAGTGTTCGCGCACTGGTCGTTCTCGTGCTTGTGGCGGTTGTTGTTCTCGCCGTCGACCAGGGGGCGAAGTTCCTCGTCGTCACCTCGCTGCCCCTGAACGAGTACGTGCCGGTGCTCGGCGACGTGCTGCAGTTCTTCTACGTGACGAACTCCGGGGCCGCCTTCTCGATCGGCAACGCCTACACGTGGATCTTCTCGATCCTCGCGGCCGCCGTCGTGGTCTTCATCGTGTGGTTCGCCCGGCGCATCCGCTCTCTCGGCTGGGCCCTCGTGTTCGGCCTGCTGCTCGGCGGCGTGCTCGGCAACCTCGGTGACCGGCTCTTCCGCGAGCCCGGCTTCGGGGTGGGCCATGTGGTCGACTTCATCAAGATCCCGGTGCTGCCCGCGATCTTCAACCTCGCCGACACGGCGATCTGCGCGGCCATGGTCGTGTTCCTCATCCTGACGATCCGGGGGGTCGGTCTCGACGGGCGTCGTTCGGTGCGCCCGGATGCCGCGACCGATGCGCCGGCGTCGGCCGCGACATCCATCCCCCCCTCCGAGAAGGACGACTGAGCGTGGAGTCGCGCCAGCTGCCCGTTCCCGACGGACTCGACGGCGAGCGTGTCGACGCCGCCCTCGCCAAGCTGCTGGGGTTCTCGCGGAGTTTCGCGGCCGACGTGGTCGAGGCCGGGGGAGTGAGCGTCGACGGGCGGGTCGTCGGCAAGTCCGACCGTCTCAGCCGCGACTCCTGGCTCGAAGTGACGTGGGCGCCGAAGCAGGAGCTTCGCATCGAGCCGACGCCCGTGGAGAACCTCACGATCATCCACGACGACGACGATCTGGTGGTCGTCGACAAGCCCGTCGGCGTCGCTGCCCACCCCTCGGTGGGCTGGACGGGCCCGACGGTTCTCGGGGCCCTCGCCGCCGCCGGATTCCGCATCTCCACCTCGGGCGCAGCGGAACGTGCCGGCATCGTGCACCGGCTCGACGCCGGCACGAGCGGCCTGATGGTCGTCGCGAAGAGCGAGGAGGCCTACACCTGGCTGAAGCGGCTCTTCCACGACCGGGAGGTCGACAAGATCTACCACGCCGTCGTGCAGGGGCATCCCGACCCGCTCGCAGGCACGATCGACGCGCCCATCGGGCGCCATCCGCGCTCCGACTGGAAGTTCGCGGTCACCGCGTCGGGCAAGCCGAGCGTGACGCACTACGAGACGATCGAGGCGTTCCCGAGCGCCTCGCTGCTCGAGATCCACCTCGAGACGGGGCGCACGCACCAGATCCGCGTGCACATGGCCGCGCAGCGGCACCCCTGCGTCGGTGACGCGATGTACGGCGCGGACCCCACGATCTCGGCCCGGCTCGGGCTCGGGCGGCAGTGGCTGCACGCCCTGAAGCTCGGTTTCGTGCACCCCGCGTCGCGCGAGTACGTGCAGTTCGAGTCGACCTACCCGGCCGACCTGCAGCACGCCCTCGACGTGCTGCGCGCCGACTGACCCGCACCCGCCGCATATCAACGCTCCGCTATACTGAGGATCTGTCGACTCATCGTCGATGTCCTGGAGAGCGGTGCAGAACTGTGTTTCGTCGCGGAGTACGGGTACGACCTGCCGTTCGTGACGCGTGGTACCGGGTGCGAGAGACGTCGGCTTCTCTCCGCTTCTGGTTCGTGGGACTCAGCATCGTCAACTTCGTCCTGGGGCGCCTGTTCGACAGCCCAGCACTCGCGCCTCTCTTTGCCGCCGTGTCGATCGTGGCCTCGGTGCTGACGGTCGCCGCTTTCCTTGTGTGGATCGTCTCCCTGATAGCGGTTCGGCTCATTCGCGGGAGGAGGCGTTGGTAAACTGGGGACCTCAACCTCTAGCTCGTCGGAGAAGATTTGTCACCCGCGTCCGATTCGTTCGTTCACCTCCACGTCCACTCCGAATACTCGATGCTCGACGGCGCCGCCCGGGTGAAACCCCTGATCAACGCGGCCGTCGAGCAGGGCATGCCCGCCGTGGCGGTGACCGACCACGGCAACGTCTTCGGGGCCTTCGACTTCTGGAAGACGGCGACTGACGCCGGCATCAAGCCCATCATCGGCACCGAGGCCTACATCACCCCGGGCACCCACCGCGGTGACAAGACGCGGGTGAAGTGGGGCGGGCCGAACAGCGGTCGCGACGACGTCTCGGGGTCGGGCGCGTACACCCACATGACGCTGCTGAGCGAGAACACGGCCGGGATGCACAACCTCTTCCGGCTCTCCTCGCGGGCGTCGCTCGAGGGCTACTACTTCAAGCCGCGCATGGACCGCGAACTGCTCGCCCAGTACTCCAGCGGCCTCATCGCGACCACCGGATGCCCGTCGGGCGAGGTGCAGACGCGTCTCCGACTGGGGCAGTACGACGAGGCAGTGAAGGCGGCGGCCGACTACCGCGACATCTTCGGTGCGGAGAACTACTTCGCCGAGGTGATGGACCACGGGCTCGGCATCGAACGCCAGATCATGGGCGACCTGCTGCGGCTCGCCAAGCAGCTCGACCTGCCGCTGGTGGCCACCAACGACCTGCACTACACGCACGCCCACGACGCGACGTCGCACGCGGCGCTGCTCTGCGTGCAGTCCGGCTCGACCCTGAGCGACCCGAACCGGTTCAAGTTCGACGCCGACGAGTTCTACCTCAAGACAGCCGCCGAGATGCGACAGATCTTCCGCGATCATCCAGAAGCCTGCGACAACACGCTGCTCATCGCCGAACGTTGCGAGGTCAAGTTCGACACCGCGGCGAGCTACATGCCGCGCTTCCCCGTGCCGGCGGGCGAGACCGAAGACACCTGGTTCATCAAGGAGGTCGAGAAGGGGCTCGTCGATCGGTACCCCGCCGGGATTCCGGCCGATGTGCGGGCGCGCGCCGACTACGAGGTCGGCGTCATCGTGCAGATGGGGTTCCCAGGCTACTTCCTGGTGGTCGCCGACTTCATCAACTGGTCGAAGAACAACGGCATCCGCGTCGGCCCCGGCCGAGGTTCCGGTGCCGGCTCGATGGTGGCGTACGCGATGCGCATCACCGACCTCGACCCGATCCGCCACGGCCTGATCTTCGAACGGTTCCTGAACCCCGACCGCGTGTCGATGCCCGACTTCGACGTCGACTTCGACGACCGGCGCCGCGGCGAGGTGATCCGGTACGTCACCGAGAAGTACGGCGACGAGCGCGTGGCGCAGATCGTGACCTACGGCACGATCAAGGCCAAGCAGGCCCTCAAAGACAGTTCCCGGGTGCTCGGCTTTCCCTTCGGCATGGGGGAGAAGCTGACCAAGGCGATGCCGCCGCCCATCATGGGCAAAGACATCCCGCTCTCGGGCATCTTCGACCGCGATCACCCGCGATTCAAGGAGGCGGCCGACGTTCGGGCCGTCATCGAGAGCGACCCCGAGGCGAAGACGGTGTTCGACACCGCCGTCGGTATCGAGAACCTGAAGCGCCAGTGGGGCGTGCACGCGGCCGGCGTCATCATGTCGAGCGACCCCTTGATCGACATCATCCCGATCATGAAGCGCGAGCAGGACGGCCAGATCGTCACGCAGTTCGACTACCCGGCCTGTGAGTCGCTCGGGCTGATCAAGATGGACTTCCTGGGGCTCCGCAACCTCACGATCATCGACGACGCGCTCGACAACATCGAGTCGAACCGCGGGTTCCGGCCCGTGCTCGAAGACCTCGAGCTCGACGACGTGCCGGCCTACGAGCTGCTCGCCCGCGGCGACACCCTCGGGGTGTTCCAGCTCGATGGTGGGCCGATGCGCGGGCTGCTGCGGCTGATGAAGCCCGACAACTTCGAAGACATCTCGGCCATCCTGGCGCTGTACCGGCCGGGCCCGATGGGCGCCGACTCGCACACCAACTACGCGCTCCGCAAGAACGGGCTGCAGCAGGTGACCCCGATCCACCCCGAGCTCGAGGAGCCGTTGCGGGAGGTGCTCGGCCAGACCTACGGCCTTATCGTTTACCAGGAGCAGGTGATGTCGATCGCGCAGAAGCTCGGTGGCTTCACGCTCGCACAGGCCGACCTGCTGCGGCGCGCGATGGGCAAGAAGAAGAAGAGCGAGCTCGACAAGCAGTACGAGGGCTTCTCGGCCGGGATGAACGCCAACGGGTACTCGAACGCGGCCGTCAAGACGCTGTGGGACATTCTGCTGCCCTTCTCCGACTACGCGTTCAACAAGGCGCACTCGGCCGCGTACGGGGTCATCTCGTACTGGACCGCCTACCTCAAGGCGCACTACCCGGCCGAGTACATGGCGGCCCTACTGACGAGCGTCGGCGACTCGAAGGACAAGTCGGCAATCTACCTCAACGAGTGTCGCCGCATGAACATCACGGTGCTGCCGCCGGATGTGAACGAGTCGATCGGCTTCTTCGCCGCCGTCGGCGAAGACATCCGGTTCGGCATGGGGGCCGTGCGGAACGTCGGGTTCGCCGTCGTCGACCACATCATCGCTGCACGGAAGGAGAAGGGCGCCTTCACGTCGTTCCACGACTTCCTGCAGAAGATCCCGCTCGCGGCCGCGAACAAGCGCACGGTCGAGTCGCTCATCAAGGCGGGGGCGTTCGACTCCCTCGGCGACACGCGCCGCGCCCTGGTCGAGATCCACGAGGCGGCCGTCGAGGCTGCGGTGAGCGAGAAGCGGGCGGAGGCGAACGGCCAGGTCGGCTTCGACTTCGATTCGCTGTGGGATGCTCCGCAGGAGAACCGGCAGGTGCCCGACCGCCCCGAGTGGTCGAAGCGCGACAAGTTGGCGTTCGAGCGCGACATGCTGGGGCTCTACGTCTCCGATCATCCACTCGCCGGGCTGGAGGTGCCGCTCGCGAAGCACGCCTCGACGACCATCACCGACATGCTGACGTCGGAGCACACGGCCGACGGCGACACCGTCGTCGTCGCCGGGCTGATCACGAATGTGCAGCACCGCGTGGCCCGCAACTCGGGCAACCAGTACGGCTCGATCGTCATCGAGGACTTCGGGGGCGAGGTGACGGCGATGTTCATGGGCAAGGCGTACCAGGAGTTCGCCCCGGCCCTCACGAACGATTCGATCGTGGTGCTGCGTGGGCGAGTGTCGATTCGGGATGATGGGATGAACCTGCACGCGTTCAGCCTGTTCACGCCCGATCTCGGCAACGCCGACGGGGGAGGGCCGATCGAGATCTCGATGGCCGACGCCCGGGCGACGACGGAGACGGTGCAGGCCCTGAACGACGTGCTGATCAGGCACGCGGGCGACAACGAGGTGCGGCTGAAGCTGCTGAAGGGCGGCACGGCGCGGGTGTTCGAGATCCCGTTCCGGGTGCGGGTGACGGCCGACCTCTACGGCGAGCTGAAGTCCCTGCTCGGCCCGGCCTGCCTGCTCTGACCCCCCCCCCCCCACCCGCCCCCCACCCCATACCTCTGTCGAGTGGGCAGTTCGGGCCCTTCCCGGCTCCGTTTGGGGCCCGAAGTGCCCACTCGATGGGGCGCGAGGGGAGACCGTAGGATTGGGGGGATATGTTGCAGACCATCGACTTGCGGGGATCCAGCCCGTCGCGTGCCCAGTTGCTCGACCTCGTCCCGCGTGCGGTGACCGATGTGGGGGTCGCGACCGAGGCCGCTGCGGCCCTCATCGATGCCGTTCGGGCGGAGGGCAGCGCGGCGCTGCGTGCGCAGGCCGCCCGGTTCGACGGGGGCGAGGCCCCGAGCATCCGGGTTCCGCAGTCGGAGATCGACGACGCTGTCGCGCAGTTGGCTCCGGATGTCCGTGACGCACTCGAGACAGCGATCGACCGGGTTCGGCAGGCCACCGCGGCGCAGATCCCGCCCGCAGCGTCGACCTCGCTCGGTGACGGGGCAATCGTCGAGCAGCGTTGGCAGCCCGTGGACCGCGTCGGGCTGTACGTGCCCGGCGGCAAGGCCGTATACCCGTCGAGCGTCGTGATGAACGTCGTGCCCGCCCAGGCAGCCGGTGTTCCGTCGATCGCGCTCGTGTCGCCCCCGCAACAGGAGTTCGGCGGGCGCGTGCACCCCACCATCCTCGGGGCGGCCGGGCTGCTCGGCATCACCGAGGTCTACGCGATGGGCGGCGCCGGCGCGATCGGCGCGCTGGCCTACGGCGTGGCCGACCTCGGGCTGGAGCCCGTGCAGATCATCACCGGGCCCGGAAACGTCTATGTCGCCGCCGCCAAGCGCCTCGTTCGGGGTCGCACCGGAATCGACTCGGAGGCCGGGCCGACCGAGATCCTCGTCATCGCCGACGAGACCGCCGACCCCGGGTTCGTGGCGGCCGACCTGCTGAGCCAGGCCGAGCACGACGAGCTGGCGGCCGCCGTTCTGGTCACGACTTCGCCCGCCTTCGCCGACGAGGTCAGGGTCGAGCTCGACGGTCTCGCGGCCGCGACGCCGCACTCGGCGCGCACGCTGGTGGCCCTGGCGGGGCAGCAGTCCGCGGTCGTGCTCGTCGACGACCTCGCGGCTGCGGCGCGGTTCAGCGATGCCTACGGGCCGGAGCACCTCGAGATACAGACGGCCGACGACGACGGGGTGCTGGCGAACATCCACAGCGCCGGCGCCATCTTCGTCGGGTCGTACTCGCCGGTGAGCCTCGGCGACTACCTCGCCGGCTCCAACCACGTGCTGCCGACCGGCGGCCAGTCGCGGTTCTCGTCGGGGCTCGGGGCGTACACGTTCCTGCGGCCGCAGCAGGTCATCCGCTACTCCCGGGCGGCGCTCGGCGAGGTCGCGGGCCGCATCCACGCGCTGGCGACCAGCGAGAACCTCCCCGCGCACGCCGAGGCCGTGGCCGCCCGCTTCCCGCGCGAGTAGCCCCGCGCCCCGCCCGGGCCGTCCGCCGAGACGCGGCAGGGCGCAGCCCGGCGCGGCGGGCGGGTAAACTGGCCGCACCATGTATTGCCCGTACTGCCGGTACCCCGATTCCCGCGTCGTCGACTCGCGCACCTCCGACGACGGCGTCGCCATTCGCCGCCGCCGCCAGTGCCCCGAGTGCGGCCGCCGCTTCAGCACGACCGAGACCGCGAGCCTCAGCGTCATCAAGCGGAGCGGCGTGGTCGTTCCATTCAGCCGCGAGAAGATCATGAACGGCGTGCGCAAGGCCTGCCAGGGCCGGCCCGTCACCGACTCCGACCTCGCCGTGCTCGCGCAGCGGGTCGAAGAGACCGTTCGTTCCACCGGAGCCGCCCAGGTCGAGGCGAACGACATCGGACTGGCCATCCTGCAGCCCCTTCGTGAGCTCGACGAGGTCGCGTACCTGCGGTTCGCATCCGTGTATCAGGCGTTCGACTCGCTCGACGACTTCGAGGCCGCCATCACGCTGCTGCGGGTCGAGCACGAGTCGGCTCCGGATGCCCGTGCGGGTGCCCCCGCGGCATCCAGTGCCTCAGCCAGAGCCGCCACCCCGAACGCGGCCGGCGCCGCCCAGCCCGAGTAGCCGCCCCGGTGTACCCCCTTCTCTTCCGGCTCGTTCTGTCGCGCCTCGACCCCGAGCGGGCTCACCACCTGGCGTTCGATGTCATCCGCAGCCTGCCGCGAACGCGGCTGGGCAGTGTCGCGCGCCGCTTCACCGCACCCGACCCGACGCTGGCGGTGCACACGCTCGGCCTGACGTTCGATTCGCCGTTCGGGGTAGCCGCGGGCTTCGACAAGGACGGTCGCGCGATCGTGGGGCTCGGGATGCTCGGCTTCAGCCACGTCGAAATCGGAACCCTCACCGCCAAGGCCCAGCCCGGCAACGAGCGGCCCAGGTTGTTCCGGCTCGTCGCCGACCGCGCCGTCGTCAACCGGATGGGCTTCAACAACGGGGGAGCGGGCCCTGCCGCGCTGCGGGTCGCGCGCACCTCGGGCGCCGCGCACCGGCCCGTCGTCGGCATCAACATCGGCAAGAGCCGCGTGGTCGACGTCGACGACGCGATCGACGACTACCGCTCGAGCGCCCGGGCGCTCGCCCCCGTCGCCGACTACCTCGTCGTCAACGTGAGCTCGCCGAACACGCCGGGGCTCCGCGGTCTGCAGGAACTCGACAGGCTCGCCCCGCTGCTCGAAGCCGTTCGCGAGGAGGCGGGCTCGACCCCGCTGCTCGTCAAGATCGCCCCCGATCTGACGGACGACGAGGTGCGCCGCATCGCCGAACTGGCGGTGTCGCTCGGGCTCGACGGCATCATCGCGACGAACACCACGATCTCGCGAGAGGGCCTGGCGACGCCCGCCGGCATCGTCGAGGCCGCCGGCGCGGGTGGGCTCTCCGGCCCACCGGTCGCGGCGCGTTCACTCGAGGTGCTGCGCGTGGTGCGGTCGGTCGTGCCGGCCTCGCTCTGCGTCATCTCGGTCGGCGGCGTCGAGACGGCGGATGATGTGGCCGAACGTCTGGCCGCCGGCGCCACGCTCGTGCAGGGGTACACGGGGTTCCTCTACCGGGGACCTCTCTGGGCCCGGCAGATCAACCGCGGCCTCGCCCGCCTGCGCGCCGCCGCCTAGCAGGCAGCGCTGCCGGACGGCCGAAACAGCCGCACTGCAAGCACCGCTGCCGGACGGCCGAAACAGCCGCGCTGCGCAGTAAGAGCCGCCGCGAAGCGTACTCCGCGTGACGTCGGCCGAAGCCGCCCTACTTCGGGAACTGCCCGCGCTTCACCTGGGGCTTCGGAAGCCGCATCGGGCGCAGCTGCAGTGCGCGCATCGCGCCGTACCAGCGGAGGCCCCGGTCGAGGGTGCCGTACTTCTCGCGCAGGCGCTTGTTGATGCGGTTGCCCATCAAAAAGAGGTCGAGCACGACGACGAGAACGAATGCGTAGAGCACCAGCATCAGGTACGTCTGGATCTGCTGGTTGGGTACGAGGGTGAGCAGGATGACGCCGAACATCACCGGGATGATGACCTCGCCGATCGAGAACCGGGCGTCGACGTAGTCGCGGATGAAGCGCTTCTGCACACCCTTGTCACGCGCGAGCAGGTACTTCTCCTCGCCGGCGGCCATACCTACCCGGGCGCGCTCGCGCGAAACGGCGGTCTGGGTCTTCGCCTGGCGGGCCGCCTCTTTGCGGTCGCTCGGCACCAGCGGACGCTTGCGCGCCGCCTCCTGCTCGCGGCGGGTGGGGGTGGGTGCGCCCTTCGGCGCACCGCCCGTGCGCAGCCGTGCATCCGTCTGCTCGGCTGTCTCGATCTCGACGACGGGGGTTTCGCGCTTGGCCACAGTTAGTCCTTGAGTCTCACGGGCGGTGGATACTGCCTGCCTTCTAAGATTACCCGTATGACCGACGAACAGGGCACTCCAGCCCGCGAAAACACTGACACTTCGAGCGCGCGTGAGGCGGGCATCCGCGAGTCTCTCGCTGCTGCGTTCCCCGCGACGGTCGCCGACCTGACCGACCTGGTGCGCATCCCGAGTGTCTCGTGGAGCGCGTTCGACCCGGCCAGCGTCGCTGCCAGCGCGAAGGCCGTCGCGACCCTGTTCGAAGCCACCGGCGTCTTCGAGAGCGTCGAGGTGAAGCAGGCCGTCGCCGACGCCGCGTCGGGCGAGCTCGGCCAGCCCGCCGTGCTCGCGACGCGGAAGGCCCGCAACGGCCGGCCCACGGTGCTGCTCTATGCCCACCACGACGTGCAGCCGCCCGGCGACGTCGCCGACTGGCAGTCGCCGCCCTTCGAGCCGACGGTTCGCGGAGACCGACTCTACGGTCGCGGTGCCGCCGACGACAAGGCCGGTGTCGTGTCGCACCTCGCTGCCGTGCGCGCGCTGGCCGAGCAGTACGACGAAGACGGCGGCGACGGCCTCGACCTCGGCCTCGTGGTGTTCATCGAAGGGGAGGAGGAGTTCGGTTCGCGCTCGTTCGCCGACTTCCTGGAGCAGAACCGCGACGCGCTCGCGGCCGACGTCATCATCGTGGCCGACTCCGACAACTGGAACGTCGACACCCCCTCCCTGACCATCAGCCTGCGCGGCAACGTCACCTTCCGCCTGACGGTCTCGACGCTCGACCACGCCTCGCACTCCGGCATGTTCGGGGGAGCGGCGCCCGACGCCATGCTCGCCATGATCCGGCTGCTCGCAACCCTGCACGGCCCCGACGGGAGTGTCGCGGTCGCCGGACTGACCGAGTCGGGCGAGCAGGTTCCCGACAGCCCCGACGCTCTGGCCGATTTCGCGCGGGATGCCGCGCTGCTGCCCGGCGTGACTCCGATCGGTTCGGGGCCGCTGCTGTCGCGCCTCTGGGCGAAGCCGGCGATCACGGTCACCGGAATCGACGCTCCGAGCGTCGAGAACGCCTCGAACACGCTGCTGCCCAAGGTCTCCGTGCGGCTGAGCGCCCGCATCGCGCCGGGTCAGGATGCCCGCGAGGCGCTTGCGGCACTCGAGGCGCACATCCATGCCCATGTGCCCTTCGGCGCCCACGTCGAGATCACCGACACCGACACCGGCCAGCCCTTCCTCGTCGACACCTCCGGCTGGGCCGTGACCGCCGCCAAGCAGGCCATGGCCGACGGCTGGGGCGTCGAGCCGATGGAGACCGGCATCGGCGGCTCGATCCCGTTCATCGCCGACCTGGTGAGGGTGTTCCCGGATGCCCAGATCCTTGTAACGGGCGTCGAAGACCCCGACACCCGGGCCCACAGCCCCAACGAGTCGCTGCATCTCGGAGTGTTCAAGCGCGCCATCCTGGCCGAGACGCTGCTGCTCTCCCTGCTCGCCGGTTCGCCGATTCCGGAATAGATGGGCCGGGGCACAGGTTGTCGGCTTAGAATTTCTCTCAGACAAACCGTCACCCCTAAGGAGACATCATGAGCGACACCATCTCACTCACCCCGCAGGTCGAGGCGCCCGCACACAAGGTCGGCCTCACCGACGGGGCTGCGGCCAAGGTGAAGAGCCTGCTCGGCCAGGAGGGTCGTGACGACCTGCGCCTGCGTGTGGCCGTGCAGCCCGGCGGCTGCTCAGGGCTCATCTACCAGCTCTACTTCGACGAGCGCCAGCTCGACGGCGACGGGGTCGTCGACTTCGACGGCGTGGAGGTCATCGTCGACAAGATGAGCGTTCCCTACCTCGACGGCGCGACCATCGACTTCGAAGACACCATTCAGAAGCAGGGTTTCACGATCGACAACC
This sequence comes from Subtercola sp. Z020, assembly GCF_002931235.1. Taxonomy (GTDB): domain Bacteria; phylum Actinomycetota; class Actinomycetes; order Actinomycetales; family Microbacteriaceae; genus Subtercola. Next base: position 15,778 of record NZ_PSTT01000039.1, read on the forward strand.
CGAACGCCGGCGGCAGCTGCGCGTGCGGCGACTCGTTCCACTGAGCCGCGTCAAGCCCCGCCGTCTGGCGTGGTGCGCAAAAAATTTCTACGCTGGGTAGAATCGCTCAGCTTCGCCCCCCGAGGCCCGTCATCTGGCGGATCCCGGGGGGTTTTTCGTGCTCGGGGGAGGCCCCGGCAGGCCCCGGCGGCGGGCCTTCGCCGACATTGGGTTCGAATTCGACACATTAGGCTGGCTAGCGTCAAATACACTGGACACACGTATCACCAGCAGTAGTTCCGAAGGGTTTCAGGTGCGCTCGAACAGACGTCTCAGATGGGTCGCGATTCCCGTCATGGTGAGCATGGGTTTGCTGCTCGCCGGCTGCTCGCAGCAGCAGCTCCAGGGCTTCCTCCCGGCCGAGCCCGGCACCACGAACAACACCGACAAGGTGACCGGTCTCTGGGTCACCTCGTGGATCGTGCTGCTCGCCGTCGGTGTCATCACGTGGGGCCTCACCATCTGGGCGGTCGTCGTGTTCCGCCGTCGCCGCGGCCAGACCGGCCTGCCGGTGCAGCTGCGCTACAACATGCCGATCGAGATCTTCTACACGGTCGTGCCGCTGATCCTGGTGCTCGGCTTCTTCGCCTTCACCGCGAAGGACCAGGCCGACATCGAGCAGCCCTACTCCGCCCCCGACGAGGTCATCTCGGTCTACGGCAAGCAGTGGGCGTGGGACTTCAACTACGTCAACCAGAACGTGTACACCGCTGGCGTTCAAGACCAGCCGGGTGAGCCGGGGGCCGTCGACACCGACGCCAACAGCGCCCTCGTCGAGAGCCAGATCCCGACCCTCGTTCTCCCGGTCGACAAGAAGATCACGATCGAGCTCCACTCCCGCGACGTCATCCACTCGTTCTGGGTCATCGACTTCCTCTACAAGAAAGACATGATCCCGGGCAAGACGAACTACATGTACGTCACGCCCGAGCGCATCGGCACCTTCGCCGGCAAGTGTGCAGAGCTCTGCGGCGAGTACCACTCCGACATGCTCTTCAACGTGAAGGTCGTGTCTCAGGCCGACTACGAGGCCTACACGAAAGACCTCGCCGACAAGGGCTTCACCGGCCAGCTCGGTGACGACTACAACCGCAACACCAACCTTCCCGGCACTGTCTCGCCCCTGGCGGAGACCGAGTCGGAAACTTCGAAGTAGAAGGCGACGATGAGCACACTAACCGCTCCGAGAGTCACGCCCGTCGAGCGTAAGGGCAACGTTCTCGTCAAGTGGGTCACCTCGACCGACCACAAGACGATCGGGTACATGTACCTGATCTCGTCGTTCATCTACTTCTGCCTCGGCGGAGTGATGGCACTCGTCATCCGGGCCCAGCTCTTCGAGCCGGGTGAGCAGCTGCTGGCGACCAAAGACCAGTACAACCAGCTGTTCACGATGCACGGCACGATCATGCTGCTGATGTTCGCGACGCCGCTGTTCGCCGGGTTCGCCAACGTGCTGATGCCGTTGCAGATCGGTGCTCCGGATGTCGCGTTCCCCCGCTTGAACGCGTTCGCCTACTGGCTCTACAGCTTCGGCTCGCTGATCGCGGTCGCCGGCTTCCTCACCCCGCAGGGTGCGGCCTCCTTCGGGTGGTTCGCCTATGCGCCACTGTCGAGTACGACGTTCACTCCGGGCGACGGTGGCAATCTCTGGGTATTCGGCCTCGTTCTCTCGGGCTTCGGCACCATCCTCGGTGGCGTCAACTTCATCACCACGATCATCACGATGCGTGCCCCCGGCATGACGATGTTCCGCATGCCGATCTTCACATGGAACGTGCTCGTCACATCCATCCTCGTGCTGATGGCGTTCCCGGTGCTCGCTGCCGCCCTCTCGGCGCTCGGCGTCGACCGCGTCTTCGACGGGCACATCTACGATGCGGCGAACGGCGGTGTGCTGCTCTGGCAGCACCTGTTCTGGTTCTTCGGCCACCCCGAGGTGTACATCATCGCGCTGCCGTTCTTCGGCATCATCTCCGAGGTTCTCCCGGTGTTCAGCCGCAAGCCGATCTTCGGATACAAGACACTGGTCTACGCGACGATCTCGATCGCCGCGCTCTCCGTCACGGTGTGGGCTCACCACATGTACGTCACGGGCTCGGTGCTGCTGCCGTTCTTCGCGCTGATGACGATGCTCATCGCCGTACCGACCGGCGTCAAGATCTTCAACTGGGTGGGCACGATGTGGCGCGGTTCTGTCACGTTCGAGACGCCGATGATGTGGGCGATCGGCTTCCTGATCACGTTCACCTTCGGTGGGCTCACCGGTGTCATCCTTGCGTCGCCGCCGCTCGACTTCCACGTCTCCGACTCGTACTTCGTCGTCGCCCACTTCCACTACGTGGTGTTCGGAACCGTCGTCTTCGCCATGTTCTCCGGCTTCTACTTCTGGTGGCCGAAGTGGACCGGCAAGATGCTCAACGAGAAGCTCGGCTACTGGCACTTCTGGCTGCTCTTCATCGGCTTCCACACCACGTTCCTCATCCAGCACTGGCTGGGTGTGGTGGGTATGCCCCGCCGCTACGCGACCTACTCGCCCGAAGACGGTTTCACCTGGATGAACCAGATCTCCACGGTGGGTGCGTTCCTGCTGGCGTCGTCGATGATCCCGTTCTTCCTGAACGTGTACATCACGGCCCGAAGCGCTCCGAAGATCACGGTGAACGACCCGTGGGGCTACGGTCGCTCGTTGGAGTGGGCGACGTCGTGCCCGCCGCCGCGGCACAACTTCACGAGCATCCCGCGTATTCGCAGCGAGTCTCCCGCGTTCGACCTGAACCACCCCGAGGCCGGCCTGCCGGTCGGTGTGGGCCCGGCGAAAGATGCTCCCGATGCCCCGACGTACGACCTCAACCAGGAGAGGGTGAAGTAGCATGCGCGCGAATATCAACGTCTTCTGGATCCTGTCGGTCTTCTTCCTCATCGCCGACGGCATCTACCTGCTCTGGTCGCTCGTCTCCTACGGGGAGCCCGAGTGGGTCGGAACGATCGGCATCGCCCTCGGCGCCGTTCTGTCGGCGTTCATCGCCTTCTACCTCAGCCGCGTGCACAACGCGCAGGGTGGGGAGCTGCCCGAAGATCTCACGAACTCGAACATCGACGACGGCGACCCCGAGATGGGCTTTTACAGCCCGTGGAGCTGGTGGCCCGTCATGCTTGCCGGTTCTGCGGCGATCTTCTTCCTCGGCCTCGCCGTGGGGACGTGGATCTGCTTCGTCGGTGTCGCGCTCATCCTGATTGCGATCGTCGGCTGGACCTACGAGTACTACCGCGGCTTCTTCGCCCGCTAGTTGCCCGCTGATCACGTTCGAAGGGCCCTCCCGCTGATGCGGTGAGGGCCCTTCGTCGTTGTGGGTGTCAGGAGGTCGAGCGGCCGAGACGGCGTCGCAGCCACGCTCGGAAGCGGCCCGTGTATTCGTCGGTGAAGTCGTTCGACAGCGTGAGCGCCTCCAGCCCCAGGTCGCCGCCGGCGCTGATCTTCTGCAGCGTCTCCCGCGCGCGCGCTTCCCGCTGCTCAGCCGTCGTCTTGCGCCTCGGCTCCTCAGGTTCGGCGTTCGCGCTCACCCCTCGATTTTGCCACAGGCCGCTCAGGGGGCGGGAAGTACGTTGATGGTGTGGGTGGCGGTGCGGGTGGCGCCGTTGTTGGTGGCGGTGAAGGTGATGGTGGCGGGTTCTGGATGTGCGGGGTCGGGGGTGTAGGTTGCGATGCCTGAGACGGGGTCGAGGTCGGTGACGGTGCCGTAGTGGGGTTGTTCGGTGATGCGGTAGGTGAGTCCGTCGATCTGGTGCCAGCCGTCGGTGGGGGTGATCCAGCAGGTGAGGTGGATGCGCACGGGGGTCGTGGCGTCGGTGGTGTCTGTGCCGGTTGCGCAGCCGGGGATGATGTCGCTGATGTGGATGCTGAGCCTGAGGTCGGGGGAGGGTAGCCCGAAGGCGTCGGTGGTGCGGACGGTGATGTGGTCGGTGTAGTCGCCGCGGATGACGTCGATGGACTGGTAGTGCAGGTTGCCTGCCCCGTCGAGCCAGGCTCCGCCCATGGCGCCCTGTTCGGTGACGATGGAGGTGAGGTGGTCGCCGCTCTCGGCCTGGTGCAGGTCGACGTCGAGATCGCTGAACAGCTGCGCTGCCGGTATGACAGTGTCGACCCCGCGGATCGCCTCGAGCGGCCGTACGGCGCCTGTCTGGTCAGGCAGGCTGGCAGCGCTAGGGGTCGGCGCGAAGCGGTTGCGCACAGCCACAGTGAACGGCAGGGAGTAGGTGCCGTCGGCGGCCACCGCCCAGACCTCCATCGAGGCATAGCTGCCCTGCGCCAACTCGGTCGCGCTGTAGACGATGCTGCCGTCGCCCGCTCGGGCGGTGGGGATGCCGAGGGCGAGATCCGAGTAGATGGTGCTCACCTCGAGCCGAACCGGCTCTCGCCCCGGCGCGGCCTCGCAGTCGACGTCGGCGACGCTGATCACCGCCGTCATGCCGTACCCGCCGTCTTTCATCGTGTTCGAGCACAGCGGCACCTGCCGCGACTCAAGCACACTGTCGGGGGTCACTGTGAGCGGTGACCCGGCACTCCTGATGTTCTTCGCCGTGGCGAAAGTGCAGAAGAAGTGGTTCCCATTGGAGAGGCACGAGTTGAATGCACCCCCGGTCAGCAGGAAGATGCTTCGCGCGATCTCGGAGGGGGAGGAGGTCGGTGTCTGCTTGAAGACGATCGAGTAGGCGAAGATACTGGATTGCCCGGCGAGGTCGAGAGACGTCACTGGAGTGACCGTGGCGATCTTCTCGAGGTCGCGGGCACTGTCGAGCCTGACGGTGATGTACTGGTCACCGCTGGTGCCGTACTGCACGATTTGGAACGTGATGGGCTTTGGTGCATCCGGTCGGCCGGCGCGACTGTTGCGGGTCGTCACGGTGGATGTCGTGCTGACTTTGTCGCCTCCCGCAGAACTTTCTCCGCCCTTGCTGCCCGATCCACCACCCGCCGTCACCCGCTCGCCGCCGGTCATTCCGCCGAACTGGGTGCGGATCTTGGCGGATTGCTTGTCTTCGGTCTCCGGTGCTGGATAGATCTCTGCACCTGGGTCGATGGGCGGTGCGCTCTCGTGGATGACGAGGGTACCGGGACCACTCGGCGTAGAGCCTGATCCTGCCCCGCCTGTGGACTCAGGGAGTTCGGCATCGGGATGTGTACCGGTCTCGACGCCGCCGCGGGGCTCATCGTCCGCAGCGAGGGCGGAGGAGGGCGTGGCCAGTGCACCGACCAGGGTCGCCAGTATGGCGAAAGAGAGCAGACAGCGGTGTCGGGTCATGGCGGTCTCCTGGAGCGACAGCAGGAGGCGCGGGCAGCGCCTCACAGAGAGAGACGGCCGGAGGCGCGATCCATTACGCGGGTTCGGGAAAGACGAAGGCCCCCTCCCGCGTGAACGGGAGGGGGCCTTCGGTGCCGTGGAGCGAGCGGCTAGTGGTGCGACTTCTGGCGCTCGAGGTCGGTGCGCGTGACGGGCGCGATCCGGTCTTCGAAGAACCAGCGGGACATGCCGGCGCGGAGGCGCTGCGGGGCGGTGATCTTGCCCTTGGCGTTCGGTCGGATCATGAGTGGCTTGTACTCGTGGAACTGAACCAGCTTCCACCGCTCGTACTCGTCGACATCCTGGTGGACCTCGATGTACTCGCCGCCCGGAAGGCGCACGATGCGGCCCGACTCGAAGCCGTGCAGGGCCATCTCGCGGTCCTTCTTCTGCAGCGCGAGGCAGACGCGCTTGGCGACGAAGTAGGCGATGACCGGGCCGATGATGAGCGTGGCCTGGATGGCGTGGATCACGGCTTCGATCGACAGCTGGAAGTGCGTGGCGATGAGGTCGGAGGAGGCCGCAGCCCAGAGGGCTGCGTAGAACGTGACACCGGCAGCACCGATGGCGGTGCGGGTCGGGGCGTTGCGGGGGCGGTCGAGGATGTGGTGCTCACGCTTGTCGCCCGTGACCCAGCCCTCGATGAACGGGTAGATCAGCACGGTCAGGATGAACAGGCCGAGCACCGCGATCGGGATCAGGATGTTCCACGAGTACGTGTGACCCCAGATCACCGACTCCAGGTGCGGCGGAACCAGGCGGAGCGCGCCGTCGGCGAAGCCGATGTACCAGTCGGGCTGCGTTCCCGCCGACACCGGTGAGGGGTCGTAGGGGCCGTAGTTCCAGATCGGGTTGATCGTGAAGAACGAGGCGATCAGCGCGATGACGCCGAAGACGATGAAGAAGAATCCACCGGCCTTCGCCGCGTATACCGGGAGAACCGGGTAGCCGATGACGTTATCGTTCGTCTTGCCGGGGCCCGCGTACTGGGTGTGCTTGTGCACGACGACGAACACCAGGTGCAGCGCGATCAGCGCCACGATGATCGCCGGCAGCAGCAGGATGTGCAGCGTGTAGAGCCTGCCCACGATCTGCTCGCCCGGGAACTCGCCACCGAAGATGAGGAACGACAGCCAGGAGCCCGCGAACGGCACGCCCTTCACCATTCCGTCGATGATGCGGAGACCGTTGCCCGAGAGCAGGTCGTCGGGGAGCGAGTAGCCGGTGAAGCCCTCGGCCAGCGCCAGGATGAACAGCACGAACCCAATCACCCAGTTGAGCTCACGCGGCTTGCGGAACGCACCGGTGAAGTAGATGCGCAGCATGTGCAGGCCGATGGAGGCGATGAACAGCAGCGCGGCCCAGTGGTGGATCTGGCGGATCAACAGGCCACCGCGGATCTCGAAAGAGATGTTGAGCGTCGACGACATGGCCGACGACATCTCGACGCCCTTCAGGGGCACGAAGCTACCGTCGTACACGGTCGGCGCCATGGATGCCTGGAAGAAGAACGTCAGGAACGTTCCGGTCAGGATGATGACGACGAAGCTGTACAGCGCCACCTCACCGAGCATGAACGACCAGTGGTCGGGGAAGATCTTACGACCGAACTCCTTGACCACGGCCGAGATGCTGGTGCGCTCGTCGATGTAGTTGGCGGCCGCCGACGTGAAGCGGGCCGACGGAGCGTTGGAGATCGCGGGCGGTGCGCCCTCGACGACGCGATCGGTGGTGCCGTCTACGACACCGTCGACCTTGGTTTTTTCGATTGTCATGACCGCTCCCAGAAACTAGGTCCGACTGGCTCGTGAAAGTCACTCTGTGCGATGAGGTAGCCCTCGCCGTCGACCGTGATGGGCAGCTGGGGCAGCGGCCGCTTGGCCGGGCCGAAGATGACCTCACACTCGTTGTTCACGTCGAACGTGGACTGGTGGCAGGGGCAGAGGAGGTGGTGGGTCTGCTGTTCGAACAGAGCCACCGGGCATCCGACGTGAGTGCAGATCTTGGAGTACGCGACGATACCGTCGTAGTTCCAGTCTTCGCGGCCGGGGCTGATCGTGAGATCAGAGGGGTTGACGCGCATCAGCAGCACGGCCGCTTTGGCCTTCTGCTCGAGGCGGTCAGGGGCGTCGTTGAGGCCTTCCGGGATGATGTGGAACGCCGAACCGATGGTGACATCGGCAGCTTTGACGGGAAGGCCGGAGGGGTCGAGCGTGAGCCGCGCCCCCGCCTTCCACATGGTGTGCGAGAGCAGCTCGGCCGGGTTCTCGCCCTGCGGGCCGAGGCCACGGAAGAGGATGACGGCGGGCAGCGGGAAGGCGACGAGCGCGCCGATCAGGCTGTTGCGGATGAGCGAGCGGCGGCCGATGCCCGACTCGACGTTGCCCTCGTGGAAGATCTCCACGGCGCGGGCACGCGTCTCGTCGGAGGAACGCACGGGGTGACGGATGTCGACACCCTCCTCGTCGTGCATGAGCGCCTTGGCCCAGTGCACCGCGCCGATGCCGATGCCCATCAGGGCCAGCGTGATGCCGAGCCCCAGGAAGACCGTGTTCAGGCGAACGGATCCCGGGTCGTCGGCGTTGATCGGGAAGGCCATGTAGGCAGCGATCGCGAAGATCGAGCCGGCGATCGACAGGTAGAAGAGCGTGTAGACCGTACGCTGTGCGGTCTTGGCCTTCTTCGGGTCGAGGTCGGTGACGCGCTTGCGGTGCGGCGGAACCCCCGGGTCTTGAAAGCCGTCGCTCGTGATGACGGCGAGCCCGCCGGAGGCAGCGGTGTGTTCGACCGCCCTGCCCGACGTGTTGCTCACTCCGTCTGCGCCTGACGAGAACGGAGCGACGTCTGTGCCGCTCGAGTCGTCGTGTGCCATGGTGTTCCTTTCGAACCTGAGAAGAAGGTGTTCCGGTGCGGGGGCTCTGCTAGTTCGACTTCGCCGTGAGCCAGACCGTCAGTGCGACGACCGCGCCGATTCCGAAGATCCAAATGAACAGACCCTCAGCCACCGGCCCGAGGTTGCCCAGCTCGAAGCCGCCCGGGGAGGGGTTGTTCTGCAGGTACTTCAGGTAGGTGATGATGTCGCGCTTGTCTTCGGGGGTGATGTTGTGGTCGTTGAAGACCGGCATGTTCTGCGGGCCGGTGAGCATGGCCTCGTAGATGTACTTGGATTCGACACCGGTCAACTCGGGGGCGAACTTGCCCTCGGTGAGCGCGCCACCCGCGCCGGCCACGTTGTGGCACATGGCGCAGTTGATGCGGAAGAGCTCGCCACCGTTCGTGGCGTTGCCGTCTTCGGCGACCTCACTGTCGGTCGGCACGGCGGGGCCGGGGGAGAGCGAGGCGACGTAGGCGGAGAGCGCCTGCGTCTGCTCCTCGGTGAACTGCACGGGCTTCTCCATGGCCTGCGGGCCCTGCATCGCCAGCGGCATGCGGCCGGTGCCGACCTGGAAGTCGACGGATGCCGCACCGACGCCGAGCAGGCTCGGGCCGGCCTCGGTGCCCTGCAGGTTCATGCCGTGGCAGGTGGCGCAGTTAGCGGCGAACAGCTTGCTGCCCTCTTCGACGGTGGCCTGTGAGGCGGCGACGTTGGTGTCGGCCGTCGCGGTGCTGGAGAACAGCGCGTAACCGCCGCCCGTGAAGGCCAGCCCGATCGCGATCAGAACGACGGTCGCCAGAGGGTGCCGTCTGTTCGCTTTCCTGGAAGTGCGGGCCATGCTCTCAACTCTCTGTCGGGGCGGTGCTGGTGCCGACCTCAGAGGTCGGCGGTTGTGCGGTGTTCAGTCGAGCTACGCGATCATTTGAGGATGTAGATCACCAGGAACAGGCCGATCCACACGACGTCGACGAAGTGCCAGTAGTACGACACCACGATGGCGCTGGTCGCCTCGCGATGGCCGAAGTTCTTGACGCCGAAGGCGCGGCCGATCATGAGGAGGAAGGTGAAGAGGCCCGCGGTGACGTGCAGCGCGTGGAACCCGGTCGTCAGGTAGAAGGCCGAACCGTAGGAGGAGGAGTTCAGCGTGATGCCCTCCTGCACGAGGTTCGCGTACTCCCAGGCCTGGCCGGAGACGAACAGGGCGCCGAGAACGTAGGTGAGGAAGAACCACTCGACCATGCCCCACTGCGTCGGCTTCCACCCCGTGGCGCGGGACTGCAGGCGCTCCGCGGCGAACACACCGAACTGGCAGGTGAACGACGATGACACAAGGATCAGCGTGTTCACGGTTGCGAACGGTACGTTCAGGATCGAGGCCTCGGTGTTCCAGAGCTCGGGGCTCGTCGACCGGAGCGTGAAGTAGATCGCGAAGAGGCCGGCGAAGAACATGACCTCGCTGCCGAGCCACACGATCGTGCCGACGGCCACCACGTTGGGCCGTTGCACCAGGGGTGCGGAAGTCTGGGTCATCGAGCTGCTAGTCACTCACCCATTATGTCCGATTTCTGTGGGGTGTTTCGCATTTGCACCCTCTGGAGACGACTTTTTTACGGCCCGTAGAACTTCGGCCCGAAAGGGTGTAGACCGGCCACGGTTTAGGATCGCTGGTATGCCCTCCGAACTCAGCTGGTCGTACCTGATCTCGTCTCTTCTCGAGTCGAAAGACCTGACGGTCGCCGAGTCGACATGGGCGATGAACGAGGTCATGGAGGGCTCCGCGACGCCCGCCCAGCTGGCCGGGTTCCTCGTGGCGCTGCGGGCAAAGGGTGAGACCGTCGACGAGATCGTCGGCTTCCGCGACGCCGTTCTCGACCACGCCCTGCCGCTGGAGGTCGACCCGTTCGCCCTCGACATCGTCGGCACGGGGGGCGACCGCTTCGGCACGGTCAACATCTCGACCATGGCCTCCGTCGTGGCGTCGGGCACCGGCGTGCCGGTGATCAAGCACGGCAACCGGGCAGCGAGCTCGCTGGCCGGTTCATCCGATGTTCTGAAGGCCCTGGGACTGAACCTCGACCTCGAGAGCGCGGGCGTCGCCCGGGTACTGAAGGAGGCCGGCATCACCTTCGCCTACGCCGCCAAGTTCCACCCGGGCTTTCGGCACGCCGGCGCGGTACGGAGCGAACTCGGCATCCCGACCGTCTTCAACTTCCTCGGCCCGCTCTGCAATCCGGCCCGCCCCGAGGCTTCCGCGGTCGGCGTCGCCCAGCTGGACCGCGTGCCGCTCATCGTGGGTGTCTTCCAGACCCGCGGGGCCACCGCGCTGGTTCTGCGTGGCGACGACGGGCTCGACGAGCTGACCACCACCGGGCACAGCCACATCTGGGAGGTGTCGCGGGGCGCCGTGACCGAGCACGACCTCGACCCGCGTGACCTGGGGCTGAAGCGCGCCTCGATCGATGACCTGAAGGGCGCCGACCCCGACACGAACGCCGCGATCGTGCACCGGGTGCTCGCCGGCGAGACGGGCCCGGTGCGGGACATCGTGCTGCTGAACGCCGCGGCCGGCCTGGTCGCCTTCGACCTGGCCCGCGACCCCTCCGAAGTGCAGCGCAGCATCGTCGAACGGTTCTCGGAGAAGATGGCCATCGCCGCCGAATCGGTCGACTCCGGAGCGGCCGCGAGGAAGTTGAAGAAGTGGGTCGCGGCGACCAACCGCGGGGACTAGGTTTAGCGACGAGTCCCGGCTCCTGTGTCATCGATCGTCCGGGTGCTGACCCATCGAGAACGGCGTAAGGAATTTCAATGAAGAAGCTCATCAATGACCCGAAGAACGTCGTCGACGAAGCGGCCCGCGGCATCGAAGCAGCGCACGGCGACCTCGTCGACGTGTTCTACGACCCGATCTACATCGTGCGGAAGGGCGGCCCCGTTCAGGGCAAGGTCGCCCTGGTCAGTGGTGGCGGTTCGGGCCACGAGCCGTTGCACGGTGGTTTCGTGGGCTTCGGGATGCTCGACGCCGCCGTGCCCGGGCCCGTCTTCACCTCGCCCACACCCGATCCGATCCTCGCGGCGACGAAGGCGGTCGACGGAGGCGCCGGTGTGCTGCACATCGTGAAGAACTACACCGGCGACGTGCTGAACTTCGAGACCGCTGCCGACCTGGCGGCCGCTGACGACATCGAGGTGCGCTCGGTGATCATCAACGACGACGTCGCCGTCAAGGACTCCCTCTACACGGCCGGTCGCCGTGGCGTCGCCGGCACCGTGCTGGTGGAGAAGATCGCCGGTGCCTCGGCCGATCGCGCGGACGACCTCGACACGGTGACGGCGATCGCGCAGAAGGTGAACGACCAGATGCGCTCGATGGGCGTCGCTCTGACCCCCTGCGTCGTGCCGCACGCGGGCGAACCGAGCTTCACGCTCGCCGACGACGAGATCGAGATCGGCATCGGAATCCACGGCGAACCGGGCCGCGAACGCATCAAGCTCGAGCCGGCCGACGCGATCGTCGACCGACTGCTCGGCCCGATCCTCGAAGACCTGCCCTTCGCCTCGGGCGACAAGGTGCTGCTCTTCGTCAACGGCATGGGCGGCACGCCCCAGATCGAGCTGTACATCGTGTTCCGCCGGGCCGCCGAAGTGCTGGCAGAGCGGGGCATCGAGGTGACCCGTTCGCTGGTCGGCAACTTCGTGACGTCGCTGGAGATGCAGGGCGCCTCGATCACCGTGCTCAAGCTCGACGACGAACTGACAGAGTTGTGGGACGCACCCGTTCAGACCGCCGCACTGCGGTGGGGAAGGTAGAACACATGAGCCTCGGCATCGACTGGGTCACCGACTGGATCAGGGAGAGCGCGCGCGTCGTCTCCGAACACCGCGTCGAGCTGATCACGCTCGACCGCGAGATCGGCGACGGCGACCACGGCGAGAATCTCGACCGCGGGTTCAGCGCCGTCATCCAGAAACTCGACGGACTACCCGAGGGAGCCGTGCCGAGCGACGCCCTCAAGCTCGTCGCGACGACGCTGATCTCGACGGTGGGCGGGGCTTCGGGCCCGCTGGTCGGCACCGCGTACCTCAAGGCGGCGGGCGCCGTCGGCAAGGAGGAGCGACTGGATGGCGCGGCCGTCGTCGCGCTGCTCACCGCCGCGCGCGATGGCGTCGTGCTCCGCGGCAAGGCCGAACCCGGAGACAAGACGATGATCGATGCCTGGACCCCGGCAGTCGACGCTGCGGCTGCGGCCCTCGCCGACGGCCGGGACGAGGTGGGCATCCTCGAGGCGGCCGCCGACGCAGCGGAGACGGGCGCGGAGGCGACCGAGCCTCTCGTGGCGCGCAAGGGCCGCGCGAGCTACCTCGGCGAGCGGGCGATCGGCCACCGCGACCCCGGGTCGCAGTCGTCGGCCCTGATCCTGCGGGCCGCGGCCGACACGGCGGCGAAGAACGCCGGCTCGGGTTCCGACGCCGCGGGCGCTTCCTGACGTGGCCGCTGTCGAAGGCAAAGTCGGGCTCGTGTTCGTCTCGCACAGCGAGAAGATCGCGACCGGGCTCATCGAACTCGCCTCGCAGATGGCGCCGGCGACGGCCCTCGCTGCCGCGGGCGGAACCGACGAGGGCGGCATCGGCACGAGCTTCGAGAAGGTGACCGCGGCGATCGGCGAGGTCGACTCGGGCGTCGGTGTCGTGGTGCTCTGCGACCTCGGCTCCGCCATTCTCACGGCGGAGACGGCGCTCGACTTTCTCGACGACGAGGTTCGTGAGCGCGTGCGGATCGTGGATGCTCCGCTCGTCGAAGGCGCGGTCGCCGCCTCGGTGACGGCGGAGACAGGCGGTTCGCTCGACGAGGTCGTCGCCGCTGCAGAGTCGGCGCGCGGGGCGGCGGGAGACGTTCCCGGAGCTGACCCACTGGCCGGCGCGGGTCACGCCGACGAACGGGGCGACGGGGTCGCGGATGCCGCGGCCGACGACGGGCTCACGCGAACCGTGACCGTGGTGAACAGAGACGGGTTGCACGCCCGGCCCGCCGCGGAGTTCGTGAAGCTGGCGAACTCGTTCGGGGCGAAGGTGACGATCAACGGCCGGGATGCGAAGAGCCTGCTCGGCATCATGTCGCTCGGCCTCGTGCGCGGCGCCTCGGCGACCCTCGTCGCGGAGGACGAGTCCGCCCGTGAGGCGCTCGACGCCCTGGTCGCCCTGATCGAGTCCGGTTTCGGCGAGGACTGACCCCCCCCGAACAGCGAGACCGCCACCTGCGGGCGAGACGGACAGTTGGACCTGTCGGTCTCGCCCGCAGCTGACGGTCTCGCGGGCGCAGTATTATTTGGCGGTAGCCGTACGGTTCTCGGCCGAGACCATCCAGGCGTACTGTTCGAGCTTCAGCATGACGGCGTGCAGGAGGTCGGCCGAGGCGGGGTCGGCCTCGTCCACCGCGTCGTGAACGTCGCGCATCGTTCCGACCGCGGCTTCGAGCCGCACGACGACCAGGTCGACGGTCTCGGCGGTGTCGATCTCGCCGTTGGGGTACTCGGGCAGCGTGGTGGTCGCCGCGACGGTGTCGGAACGACCATCCGGAACCGCGTGCAGTGCGCGCATGCGCTCGGCGATGTCGTCGCTGAACTCCCGGGCGGCGTCGATGATCTCGTCGAGCTGGAGGTGCAGGTCGCGGAAGTTCTTGCCGACCACGTTCCAGTGCGCCTGCTTGCCCTGCACGTGCAGCTCGATCAGGTCGACGAGCACGGACTGCAGCGAGTCGGTGAGTTCCTTCGGCGCCTTGAAGCCGCGTTCGGCGTTCTGGCGACGGGTGGCCTTGGGGCCGCCGTCGGAGGGGACATGCACGTCGCGTTCGATGGTTGTCGTTGACATGGTGTGCCTTTCTGTTCTGCGAGAAGGTCTCGAAAGAGCCGCAGTCAACGCTACGCCTGCCCGAGCCGAACCCGCAGTCGGGGGCGCACGGTTGACAAGCGCGCGAGTGTCACTTCGCTGCCGGCTTCTCCCGGGTGAGCTCTTCGATCGTGATCGCCGCGTTGATGAGCGCGAGGTGGCTGAGGCCCTGGGGAAGGTTGCCGAGGAAGGAGAGGTCTTCGGCGTCGATCATCTCCGAGTAGAGGCCGACGTCGTTCGAGAGGGAGATCAGCTCGTCCATCAGGGCGATCGATTCCTCGGTGCGGCCGATGCAGACCAGGGCAGAGGCGAGCCAGAAGGCGCAGGCGACGAACGTCGCCTCTTCGGCCTCCGCACCCGAGTACCGGTAGACGAGCGGCCCGCGGGCGAGCTCCTTCTGAATGGCGTCGATCGTCGACGACATGCGCGGCCCGCGATCGAAACCGCTGGTCGCGTGCAGCAGAACGGATGCATCGAGCTCTTCGGTGCCGGGGTACATGACGTAGCTCTGGCGGGTCTCCGACCAGCAGTGCTCGCGCACCCACTCGGCGATGAGGTTCTTCTCCGACCGCCAGCGAGCAGGGTCGCCGGGGATCTGGCCGAGCTCCGAGAGTTCGACCGCGGCATCCAGAGCCTGCCAGCAGCCCATCTTCGATGAGGTGTAGTGACGGGTGTCTTCGAGCTCCCACATGCCGGCGTCGGGGCGGCGCCATTCGTCGCAGGCGCGATCGGCGACGCCGGCGAGCATGCGTCCGGTCTCCTGGTCGAGCACGTTGCCGGCACGCACGTAGAGCCGCATGACGTCGAAGAGGTCGCCGAAGACACCCAGTTGCAGTTGCCCGCTCGCCGGGTTGCCGGTGACGACGGGACCCGCGTTCCGCCATCCGGTCGAGTCGTGCTTCTCGACGCCGCCCGGCAGCGCGCCGTCGAGGCGGTAGAAGACGTGCAGGTCGGGGCCGTTCGCGCGGATGGTTCTGAGCAGCCACGAGACCGAGGCGTGGGTCTCCTCGCGGAGCCCGAAACGGATGAGGGCGTGCACCGTGTAGGCCAGGTCGCGCACCCAGGCGAAACGGTAGTCCCAGTTCTTGCCCCCGCGGGAGCTCTCGGGCAGGGAGGTGGTCGCGGCGGCGGCGATCGAGCCGGTGGGGCTGTAGATGAGCAGTTTGAGGGCGAGAGCGCTGCGCTGCACGGCCTCCTTCCACGGGCCGTCGTAGGTGAACTCCTCCGACCAGGTCTCCCAGTTGCGCACAGTGCGTTCGATGCCGCCGTCGGTGAGTTCGGGCTGCGGGATGTGCAGGGGCTCATTGGCTGTGCCGGCGACGGCGAGCACGTGGTGCGACTTCGCGCTCGTGGTGAACCGGCCGGCGAGGGCGCGGTCGCCGCCGCCCCGCGGGCCGTGGTCGATTCCGCGCACGGCGATGGTCACGGAGTCGACGCGGATGACCGGGCCGTGCGCGGTCTTCTGGATCCACGGGCTCGCGGTCGAGAGGCAGGTGCCGGGGGCCACCCGCCAGCGGAACCGCACGGAGCCCTTCACACCGACCACGCGGCGGGCCAGCTCGGCCCACGGCAGGCGGCCGGCGAAACCCGTGACGAGGGCGTCGGTCAGCACGGCTACGCCGGTGTCGGTGGTGAACGTGGTCTCGAGCACGTTGGTGCCGGGAAGGTACCGGCGGCTCGCGGTGAAGGGCTGGGTCGGGGTCAGTTCGAGGGCCCCGCCCTCCGACTCGTCGAGGAGGCGGGCGAAGACGGGGGTACCGTCGAGGTTCGGGATGGGGAACCAGTCGATGCTCCCGTCGAGAGCGATGAGGGCGACCGTGCGGCCGTCGCCGATGGCGCCGTAGGAGCGGAGGTCGGTGTAGCCGTTCTCGCGGATGGGGGCGACACCGGCTGCAGGTTGCGCGGGGCGGGCGGGGCGTTGGGGGTCGGCGTGCTTCTTCGTCGCTCTGGTCACCCTCTACCGTACGACGGAATGGCTGGGAGGATGCGCGGGGGCCCGGTGTGCGCGGTGGTCAGGCGGGGGGCACCAGCGCGGTGCGGAGGTAGCCCGCGTAACCGCCGGGGGTGCGGCCCGCCTGGCGGCCGGACGTCAGGACCTCGGCGGCTGCGCTCGGCACGATCCGCGCATCCAGAGCCCTGAGACGACCCACCAGGTCGACGTCTTCGTGCTCGTCGAGCGGCTGGAACCGGCCGGCGCGTTCGTAGAGGCTCGCTCGCAGGCCGAGGTTGGCGCCGTGCACGTGGCCGTTCGCGGCGCCGGGCACATGGGTGGCGAGCCAGGCGTCGACCTGCTGGGGGGTGAGGTCGGCGAAGTCGGGGCGCACGGTTCCGATCATGACGTCGGCGCCGTGCTCGGCGAGGGCGAGCTGTTCGAGGAGCCAGGTCGGGGGCACGGCGGAGTCGGCGTCGGTGTTCGCGATCCACACGCGGGTGGGGTCGGGGGCGGCGTCGGCG
>NZ_PSTT01000119.1 GCF_002931235.1 Subtercola sp. Z020
ACCTCCTGCGGCGCTGGCAGTACTCCGGGCGCATCGACGGCGACGACCTCGAACTCGCCGAGGTGCGGGCCACGCGCCCACCACCCCGCACCACGCAACGCGCGCCCTGGGAAGGCACCGCACCCGGGAATACGCACCACCCGCCCGGCGGTTGGCTCTCGCATGACAACTATCGGAATCATCGGAGCAGGAAACATCGGCAGCCAGGTTGCGCGCGCAGCGATCGCGGCCGGTTACGACATCGTGATCAGCAACTCCCGCGGGCCGGAGACCCTCGCAGACCTCGTGGCCGACCTCGGCCCGAAGGCGCGCGCAGCGACCGCTGAAGAGGCCGCGGAGGCAGGCGACTTCGCCGTCGTAACCGTGCCGCTGAAGGCCTACGAGTCGGTGCCCGTCGCCCCCCTCGCCGGCAAGATCGTGATCGACACCAACAACTACTACTTCGAGCGCGACGGCCAGATCCCCGCCCTCGACAACGGTCTCGACACCGTCTCGAGCATGCTGCAGCGCCACCTGGTCGACAGCAAGGTCGCCAAGGGCTTCAACCACATCATGGCGAAGGACATCACGACCGACGGCACCCCTGCCGGCACCGAGAACCGCCGCGCCCTCGCCACCTCGAGCGACTTCGAAGAGGCCGCTGAGCTCGTGAACAAGCTCTACGACGAGCTCGGCTTCGACACCGTCAACGTCGGACCGCTCTCGGAGAGCTGGCGCGTCGAGCGCGACCAGCCCGCGTACGTCGTGCGCCAGAACAAGCACGAGCTGGTCGAGAACCTCGCCAAGGCCGAGCGCGCGACCGCGACGGCCTGACCCCAGGTCTCAGCAGGCAGAGCAGAGCGCAGCAGAGCGCAGCCGAGCCTGGCCGAGCACAGAATGGATGCCCGGGGCCGACGGGGCGCACGCCTCCGGCCCCGGGCTCTTCTTCTTCTGCGGGTTAGGCTCGCAGCATGACGAATCTCAATGGGGCGGTCGTGCTCGTGCTGGGCGCCTCCGGAGGCCTCGGTGAACGTATCTGCCGCCTCCTGCAGAACCGCGGCGCGACGGTCGTGCGGGCCGCCCGCAACCCCGAAACGCTCTCGGGCCCCGACGCGTACCTCGCCGACCTCGCCGCACCGGGAGCCGCCGACGCGCTTCTCGCCGCTGCCGCCCAGGCGCATCCCGCCCACCTCGACGGTGTCGTCGTCGCAGCGGGCGCGGTCGCCTTCGGCCCAATCGACGGGCTCGGCGATGACACCCTCGACGCCCTCTTCGCGGTCAACACGACCGCCCCGATCCGGCTCATCCGCGGGGCCGTTCCCCGGCTGACCGATTCTGCCGCGGCTGGCCGCGCACCCTTCATCGTCACGATCAGCGGCATCGTCGCCGAGTCGCCCACCGCCGGGATGGCGGCGTACTCCGCCTCCAAGGCAGGGCTCGCGGCGTTCATGCGTGCGGCGTCGCGCGAACTGCGTCGCTCGGGCATCCGGGTTCTGGATGCCCGGCCGGGCCACACCGAGACCGCCCTGTCGCAGCATCCGCTCGCCGGCGTCGCACCCGCATTCCCCGCGGGCCTCGACCCCGACGCGGTGGCCGAACGTATCGTCGCAGCCATCGTCGACGACGAGAAAGACCTGCCGAGCTCCGCTTTCACTGTCGCCCCGAAACCGTAACAGGGCGGCTCTGGCGGAGGGCACCCCCGGGGCACTACTGTCTCTCTATCCCGGCCACTCCGACAGGGAGTGACGTCGAACGAGAGCGGTGCCCGCATGACCACAGCCCCTGCACGACGAGGCCAGAGCACAGACGTCGAGAGCAAGGGGCTGAAGGGCGGTGCGCTCGGGCTCGTCGGCAGCGTGGTGGTCGGCATCGCCTCGACCGCGCCCGCGTACTCCCTGGCCGCCAGCCTGGGCTTCATCGTCGCTTCGGGCGGTTCACTGCTCGCCGGGGTGAAGGCGCCGGGCATCATTCTGCTGGCGTTCGTACCAATGTACTTCATCGCCGTGGCGTACCAGGAGCTCAACAAGGCCGAGCCCGACTGCGGCACGACCTTCACCTGGGCGGCGCGGGCGTTCGGCCCGAAGACCGGCTGGATGGGCGGCTGGGGCATCATCGCCGCCGATGTGATCGTGATGGCGAACCTCGCCCAGATCGCCGGCTCGTACTCGTACACCCTGGTGGGAAAGCTGTTCGGCAACGACGACATCAGCGCCCTCGCAGGTGACGTTCTCTGGTCGACCGTGGCCGGTCTCGCCTGGATCGCGATCATGACGTGGATCTGTTACCGGGGCATCGAGGTGTCTGCCCGGCTGCAGTACGCCCTCCTCGGCATCGAGGTCGTGATCCTGGTCGTGTTCGCCGTCTTCGCCCTCGTGAAGGTGTACACCGGAACCGCAGAGAGCTACTCGCTCACACCCGACATCTCGTGGTTCCTCCCGTTCGACCTCGACTTCGGCACGGTGATCGCCCCGGCCATCCTCACCGCGGTCTTCATCTACTGGGGCTGGGACACGGCCGTCGCTGTCAATGAGGAGAGCGACGACCCGGGCCGCACCCCCGGCCGCGCGGCGGTGATCTCGACCGTGCTCCTGCTCGTGACGTACGCCCTCGTGGCCGTCGCCACCATCGCCTTCGCGGGCGTCGGCACCGACGGGGTCGGCCTCGGCAACCCCGAGAACGCCGACGACGTGTTCAGCGCGATCGGCCCCGACCTCTTCGGCGACTCGGCGATCGGCGGGGTGATGCTCGCGCTGCTCTACGTCTCGATTCTGACGTCTGCTTCGGCGTCGACGCAGACGACCATTCTGCCGACCGCACGCACCTCGCTCTCGATGGCCGTCTACAAGGCGGTGCCGGCGAACTTCGCGAAGATCCACCCGAAATTCCTCACCCCCACCTGGTCGACGGTCGGCATGGGCATCATCTCGGCCGCCTTCTACCTGCTCTTCACCCTCATCTCGCCGACACTGCTGAGTGCCCTGATCGGCTCCGTCGGCCTGCTCATCGCCTTCTACTACGGGCTCACCGGCTTCGCCTGCGTGTGGTACTACCGGCACACGCTCACGGCGACCTTCCGGGATTTCGTGATGCGCGGAGTGATCCCGTTGCTCGGTGGGCTGATGCTCACCGCGGTCTTCGTCTTCGGCCTCATCCAGTACGCCCTGCCCGACTGGCTGACCGACGAGAACGACGAGAACGTGACGATCTTCGGCATCGGCGCAGTCGCCGTCGTCGGCGTGGGGTCGCTGGTGCTCGGCGTGATCCTGATGCTGATCGTGCGCTGGCGGAGCCCCGCCTTCTTCAAGGGGCAGACGCTCGAACGGCGCAGCGACCTGATCCTGGCCGGCGAACACTACCCCTCGGGCATCCGTCTGCCCGACTCCGAAGAGACCACCGTCATCGCCCGCGACCTCTCGAACCTGCCCACCGGCCTCATCGCCGTCGACCTCGAGACAGGCGAGAAGTACCGGAGGAAGACGAGCCGCAAGAAGGCCAAGGGGGCTGCGCCGACCGACCCCGCGCCCTAGGCTGACCGCATGACCGACTTACCCGACGCGACCGGCGCGCCAGCACAGCCGACCCCCACCCTCATCACCGCCCGTTTCACGGTGACGGGCTGGGAGCCCCAGGCCCTGCCCGGGCTCGACGGCGACACAGAATGGCTGGGCGCCATCGTCATGCGGAAGACGTACACCGAGGGCCTCGTGGGCGAGAGCGTGGCCGAGTTCCTCTCCTCGGGAACCGAGGAGGCGGGGCGCGGCTACCTCGCGGCCGAGCGCATCACGGGCACCCTCGCCGACGGGCGTACGGGCTCGTTCACGGTGCACCACGGGGCGTTGCAGCATCCCGACGACCCGTCGGCGTTCGGCTACATCGTCCCGGGAACGGGCACCGGCGACTTCGCGGGCCTCTCAGGCGCCGCGCGCATCGAGCACGACGCCGCCGGCGCCTTTTTCGTCTTCACGCTCGGCTAGGCCTCGCGTACGCGCCCGGTAGCCGAGCAGGAACAGCGCCAGCGCGATCACCACCACCACGGCTCCGGCCCACGGAACCAGCTGGGCGCCACCGAGCGCGAGCGATGCCGCACCGAGGGGTGGAGCCATGCCGATACCGGCATACATCGCGGTTGTGTACCACGAGAGCGTCAGGCCCGACCGCTCGGGGTCGACCGCGATCATCCGGTGCTGCACCGCGGGCACGGCCGCGAACGCAGCGAAACCCCAGAGCACGAACACGATCGCGGTCGTGATGTAGTTCGCGTCGATCACCGGAAGCGCCACGAGCACCAGCGTGTGCACCACCAGCGCGATAGACGCCGTGCGGCGACTGCCGAGCCGGTCGGTCACCGCGCCGGCGACCAGGTTCCCGAGCGTGCCACCGAGCCCGTAGAGCAGGAGCAGAACGGCGAGCAGCCCACCGTTGCCACCCGTCGCGCCCGCGGTGATCGACGAACTGAAGATGTAGACGACATTGAACCCGGCCGTCATGAAGAGGGTGGCCCCGAGGGCGAAGAGGATGCGGTGGTCGGCCAGCGGGGCGAACCGCGCCCGCAGCGTCACCTGCCCGCCGACCGGGATGCCGCGCACCACGAGGGCGATCGCAACGGCGAGCACGGCGGCGGTCGCCGCGAGGATGTACAGCGGCAGTTGCCACCCGCCGGCCGAGCCGAGCGCTGTGCCGAGCGGTGAGCCGAGGGCGGTTGCCGCCGTGAACCCCAGCGAGACGAACGCGATGGCACGGCCCCGCCGAGCCGGCGTCGAGACGGCAGCTGCGGCCGCTGTCGCCGCGGGAACGAGCGCCGCGCCGCCGAGCGCGGCGAGCACCCGCCCGACCGTGAAGGCGGGCAGGGTGGTCGATGCGGCGGCCAGCACGGTTCCGACCGCGATCAGCGCCAGCCCGCCCGACATGAGGGTCGTGCGGGAGAGGCGGGGCAGCAGAATGGCGACCGCCGGGGCCGCGACGGCCACCACGACGGCGTAGAAGGTGATCGAGTAGCTGACGTCGCCGGCACTCACACCGAGGGTCTTCGCGATGGCCGGCAGCAGCCCCGCGATGACGAAGGCGTTCGTGCCCACGATGAAGAGGCCGACGGCGAGAAGCAGGAGCCGGCCGTCAAAGCTCCGCGAGGAGTACGATTGTTCGATGTTCGTCATACCGATAAGGTAACAGAAGGTTTGACGAACGTCGAACTATTTGGAGGACTTCGGATGCCCGACTCTTCGTTTCCGCAACCCGACGCCGACGACATCCGGCTGACGGGCATCCTGCGAGCCCTCTCCGACCCCGGGCGGGTCAGAATCGTGCAGGTGCTGGCCGACGGCGAATACCATGCCTGCAACGTCGAGGAGTTCGGCCTCGACATTCAAAAGTCCACCCTCTCGCACCACTTCAAGACCCTGCGCGAGGCCGGGCTCACCACCGTCGACATCACGGGGCGCAACCACTGCATCGCACTCCGCACAGGCGAACTCGAGGCGCGGTTCCCCGGCCTGATCGCGTCGCTCACCTCCGAGGCGGCGGTCGCCGACGTCAGCCGCCGTGCAGCGCCGGAATGATGAGGTACACACCGAACAGGGCGGCGAGCGCACACACCGCGTAGAGCGCCACCGACACCGGGCGACGCCAGGGTGCCGTTCCGTCGCCGAGCCGGAGGGCGAGGGCGAACGTCGTGACGATGAAACAGGCCGACACGAGGGCGACGGCGACGACCTCGACGAACGCGAGCCAGTCGATGGTCATGCTCTGGCCTTCCGTTTGCGCTTCTTCGGGTTGACGAACTGGCCGGGCTCCGGCTGGTGGAACGAGTTGCGGGCCTCGGAGCGCCGCGACCACAGGAAGATACCGAGGATCACCGCGAGCGCAACCACCACGTCGACGATCACACCCACCGGGCCGAGGCCGGCGACCAGGGCCGCAACCCCGGCGACGACGGCCGACGCCGGAATCGTGATGAGCCAACCGATCGCGATCTTGCCGGCAGTGCTCCACTTGACGGTGGCACCCTTCCGGCCGAGTCCGGTGCCGATGACCGACCCCGAGGCGACCTGTGTCGTCGACAGTGCGAACCCGAGGTGCGTCGAGGCGAGGATCGTCGCCGTCGTCGCCGACTCGGCGGCGAAACCCTGCGCCGGTTCGATGTCGGTGATGTCCCGGCCGAGCGTCTTGATGATGCGCCAGCCACCCGAGTACGTACCCAGGGCGATCGCGAGCGCACACGCGCCGATGACCCAGAGCTCCGGGCCGGATCCCCCGCCCTGGAAGCCGGCGGCGATCAGAACCAGCGTGATGACCCCCATCGTCTTCTGGGCGTCGTTCGTACCGTGCGCAAGCGAGACGAGCGATGAGGTGAAGATCTGCCCGCGCTTGAAGGTGTCGCGCTCGCGCTTGCGCGTGACCTTGTAGGCGATGCGGGTCGCGAGGTACGAGACGGCACCTGCCGTGATGGGGGCGAGCACGGCGGGAACGAGGATCTTCGAGACGAGAACCCCGCCGTCGATCGAGCCGAAGCCGGCGCCGACCACCGCGGCACCGATCAGGCCGCCGAAGAGCGCGTGGCTCGACGATGACGGCAACCCGCGCAGCCACGTGATCAGGTTCCAGACGATCGCGCCGATCAGCCCGCACAGAATGAGCGTCGGCGTGATCTGCACGCCGCCCGGCCCCTCGCGGATGAGCCCGCCCGAGATGGTCTTCGCCACCTCTGTGCTGAGGAACGCGCCGACCAGGTTCAGGATCGCGGCCAGCCCGACGGCGACCTTCGGCTTCAGGGCGCCGGTGGCGATCGGCGTCGCCATGGCATTGGCGGTGTCGTGGAACCCGTTCGTGAAGTCGAACAGCAGCGCCAGCCCGACCACGAGCACGACGATGACGACGACGTCCATGCTGACCCATCCGTTCCGGGGAACCCGCCGGAGCACAGACGAGCAGACCGAGCCTACTCCCGGTCAGGCCAGCCGGGCATCCAGCCCCTCACGCACCGACGGCCACTCGGCCTCGAGCACCGAGAAGTAGGCGGTGTCGCCGCGGCTGCCATCGGGCGAGGAACGGTGCGAACGCAGCACCCCCTCGGGAACGGCGCCGAGGCGCTGGATGGCAGCTGCGCTGCGGGTGTTGCGGGCATCGCAGCGCAGGGCCACCCGTGCGAGGCCGAGCGTCTCGAAGGCGTGCCCGAACAGCAGCCGCTTGGCGGCGGGGTTGGTGCGCCCACCCCAGAACGCCCGGCCGTACCAGGTGCTGCCGATCTCGACCCGGCGCTGGGCCGGTGAGAAGTCGTAGAAGCTGGTCGTGCCGCGAACGGTTCCGTCGTCGCCGAGCACCACGAAGGCCATCGTGCTCGGCTCCCGCAGCTGAGCCTCGATGTGTGCGGCGTAGGCGGCGGCATCCACCGGCCGTGGCGTGCTCATGCCCGCCCAAAGGTCGTCGTCGGTCAGGGGGTGCAGCGCCGCGGCGTGCGAGGCCGAGACCGGTTCGAGCCGGATGCCGTGACCGGCGAGGTGGATCTGGTGCTGCACGTCGTGGTCCCTCCGTCGGTGAGACTCCAGCCTAGGGCGCCGCTGCCGCCACCGCCGCGGGTGCCTCGCGTCAGCCCGCGAGGCGCGCGCGCAGGCTCTCGAGCGGCGCCGCCACCTCGAAGCCCTGCGCCGCCAGCCAGGTGGGGTCGTAGTAGGTGTCGGTGTACCGGTCACCCCCGTCGCAGAGCAGCGTGACGATGCTGCCCTGCTCCCCCCGCGCCACCATCTCCTCGGCGAGATCGAGGGCGACGACCAGGTTCGTGCCCGTCGACGGCCCGGGCGCCCGCCCCAGCGTCTCGGCGACCACGGTCATCGCGGCGATGGACGCGGCATCCGGAACCGTCTGCACCCGGTCGAGCACCGACGGCAGGAACGAGAGTTCGACCCGCGGCCGCCCGATGCCCTCGATGCGCGAACCCCTGCCCGTGACATCCGTTCGCCCCGTGCGCCACGCCTCCTCGAAGACCGAGCCCTCGGGGTCGCCCACCGCGACGCGCGTCGCGACCCCCGCATAGCGCGCGTACCGGGCGATGGTCGCCGTCGTGCCGCCCGTGCCGGCGCCGGAGACGATCCAGGCGGGCTCCGGATGCCGCTCCAGCGCCAGCTGCTCGAAGATCGAGCACGCGATGTTGTTGTTGCCGCGCCAGTCGGTCGCGACCGCTGCGTTCGTGAACTGGTCGAGGTAGTACCCGCCGGAGTCCCGGGCGATGCGCTCTGCCTCTGCGTACACCTCGCCCGCCGTCGCGACCAGCACGCACCGGCCGCCGTAGCCCTCGATCAGCTGGATCTTGCGGCGGCTCGTCGAGGCGGCCATCACCGCGACGAAGTCGAGCCCCAGCATGCGTGCGAAATACGCCTCAGAGACGGCCGTCGAGCCGCTCGACGCCTCGACCACGGTCGTGTCGGGCCCGATGCGGCCGCCCACCAGACCGTAGATGAACAGCGACTTGGCGAGGCGGTGCTTCAGTGAGCCGGTCGGATGCGACGACTCGTCTTTGACGTACAGGTCGACTCCCCAGTGGGCCGGCAGGGGGAAGCGCAGCAGGTGGGTGTCGGCGCTGCGGGTGGAGTCGGCCTTCAGCTCGCGCAGGGCCTCGGTGATCCAGCGGCGGTTCGGTGTCACGGGCGGGCTCGTCTCTCGGGTCGGTCGGGGCGGCTGCAGCCAGTATCCCAGTACCGCACCCGCCGAGGGCTTCCGCGTGCGAGCGCGGGTCGGCATGATGGAGGGCAACCAGAGCAGAAGGGCACACCGCCGTGACCAGCACACCGATCGCCGTCGACCCGCCCCAGCTCTACCGCAGCCCCGCCTTCGCGCAGGGCATGATCGTGCCGGAGGGCCGCCTACTGTTCGTCGGCGGCCAGAACGGCGTCGACGAGAACGGCGCTCTCGTCGACGGGCTCGAGGCGCAGGTCGCCCTGGCGATTCGCAACGTGCTGGCCGTTCTTTCGGAGGCGGGCTCGGGCCCCGAGTACGTCGCGAAGCTCACGATCCACCTCGCGGTCGGTGTCGACGCGGGGGCCGCGTTCGCCGCCAGCCAGTCGGTCTGGGGCCGGCACCGCACGGCCGTCACGGTGCTCGCCGTGAACCCCGCGCGCCCCGGGGCGCTCGTCGAGGTGGAGGCCGTGGCGACCGTGCCGGCCTGAGCGAGGTCGCGGGGCGAGGTCGGGGAGCGAAGTCGCGGGCGGGATGCCGCGGCTCCCCCGCGCGACGGATGCGCCCGGGCGACCGGTCTTCTAGGCTCGGTACCATGCAGTCGACACCCCTCGCCAAGATCTTCGGCGACCGCGAAGACCCCCGCCGGCGGCTCCAGGAGCTGTTCGGTGGCGACCTCCCGGAATCCGGCCAGCCCCCGGTGCCCGCGCTGCAATGGGCGCGCGAGGTGCTCGGTCAGAGCACAGCAGACCCGCTCGTGGCGGTGGCGCTCCTCCGCCGGGCCGAACCGCGCCTCACACTGCGCGCCGCCACCTTCCTCGCGCAGCACGCGCTGCGCTGAGCCCGTAGCGCTGGGTCAGGCGCCGCGCGCGAAGGCGAGGCTCTCGGCGATCAGCCCGATCGCGACATCCAGTTCCCGCTCGTCGCGCGGGCCGTAGAGCAGGAACTCCGTGCCGAAGTCTTCGTACTGGTGCGGCTCACCCCACCCCGCCGCCACCACCTCGGCGCCGCGGGCGGCGGGCAGGCAGAGGTGGATGCTCGTGTCGTGCACCCCGTGCAGATGCACGGGCTCGAGCCGCTGCCCGGGGGCGAGAGACGTCTCTGCGGCGAGCTCGACGAGCGGGTCGACGAAGAAGACCGCGCGAGACGAAGGCGGCGAGACCTGGCTGTGCCCCTCGACCACGCCGTCGAGGGCGAAGGTGCGCGCGACGAGCCGGCCCCAGAGAGCCGGGCTCGACCGCTCGGTGAGCTGGGTCTGCGGGCCCTCCGTGCTGACGAGCGGGCGGGTTCCGGGGCGAGCGGGCAGCAGCATGCCTCCACGGTAGCGCCCGTTTGCGACGGCGGGCGAAGAGGAGGAGGGTGTTCGGCATGACCGCTTTCGTCTCCCACACGAGCATCGACTGCTCCGACGCCTACACCCTCTCCACCTGGTGGAAGGGGGTTCTGGGCTACGTCGACCTCGACGACGACCCGAAAGAGCCGGGCGACGAGGAGTGCATGATCCGCGACCCCGAGAGCGGCCACGCCGTGCTCTTCATCGAGACTCCGGATGCCGCCGAAGCGAAGCTCCGCGCCGGTAAGAACCGCATCCACTTCGACCTCCGCCCGCGGGAGCGGCCGCAGAGCGCAGAGGTCGAGGCGCTGCTCGCCCACGGTGCGACGCAGGTGGCGGATCTGCGCGGAAAGTACGGTCCGGGCACCGGCTGGGTCGTGCTGGCCGACCCCGAGGGCAACGAGTTCTGCATCCTGCGCTCCCCCGCAGAACTCGCCGCCGCCACCTGAGCCCCTCTCCGTGTGACGGGAGGGGCCCAGGCGTGCTGGTCAGCGCGTGCCGGTGTGGCTGCGACGGCGACGCGAGACGATGAGCCCCGCCCCCGCGGCCGCGAGCAGGAGGCCGGCGAGCGCGCCGAGCGCAGCCTGGCTTCCCGTGTTCGCGAGGTCGCCGCCCGAGCCGTCACCCGACCCTGAGCCCGATCCAGAGCCCGATCCGCCGGCGCCACCCGATCCGTCGCCGGGCGTGCCGGGCGCACCCGGGGTGCCGGGCGTGCCAGGCGTACCCGGGGTGCCAGGCGTACCGGGCGTACCGGGATCGCCGGGCGTCCCGGGATCCCCGGGCGTCCCCGGCCCGTCGCCCCCGCCACCCGTCGTCGGGTCCTGCACCACGACGCCGAAGACCGACGCCAGCAGCTTCACCGCCGTCACCGACTGGCCGCCGAGCAGCGCGTGCTCCGCATCCGCCGTGACCGCCGACGACGTGTCACCGGTCACCGCCGTGCCCGCCACGACAGCCGCCTGGGCGAGATCGCGGACGACCGACACCAGCGTGTCGGCCGCGGCGAGGGTCGCGGCATCCGTTCCGGAGAGGAGCGCAGCGGCCTCGGCGGCGAGCTGCGATGCGGTCGACCGAGCGGCGGGTGTGTCGAGCACAGTACCCGAACCACTCCAGACGGGAGCGGAGAGAAGGGCATCCAGAGCCGTCTGCGCGCCCGAACCGGCCGGCAGCGACGCCGACAGAGCCTCGAGACGCGTGCGCGGAACATCGGTGCGCTCACCCCAGCCGTAGGCGAACAGCGGCTGATAGGCCGCGTCGCCCACGTTGATCGGCACCTGCTCTGCGGAAGCCGGCCAGGTCAGCGGCAGGCGACCCGTGAACGGCACGTCGCCGAACAGGGTGTCGGCGACGCCGGCGCCTTCGCTTCCTGGCAGGAACGACGCGACGAGCCCCGAGACCTCGCCCAGCTTGTCGGTGACGAGCTGAGTGCGACCGGCGACGACGAGCACGACGCACTTCATCGCCCCGCACACCGCATCGATCGACGAACGGTCGGCATCGGTCAGCGACAGGCTGTGGCCGTTGTTGCCGACATCGCCCTGGCCTTCTGCGTAGGGCGTCTCGCCGACGACGACGACACCGACGTCACTGCCGGCCATCGGGGCCGAGGCGTCTTTCGAGTAGGTGATCGTCGCATCCGGCGCCACCTCCTTCATACCGGCCAGAATGCTGGTCCCCTCCGTCGCCGTGGGGCCGGATGCGCCCTGCCACGAGATCGTCCAGCCACCCATTTGGTTGCCGAGGTCGTCGGCGTTCGAACCGGCGACGTACACCCGGGCGTCACGGGCGAGCGGCAGCACACCGTCGTTCTTCAGCAGCACCTGCGACTCCGCGGCGGCCCGGCGGGCGTCTGCGCGGTGCGCGGCCGACCCGAAGTCGGCGGCCGTGCTGCGGTCGGTGAACGGATGCTCGAACAGACCGAGCTCGAACTTCTGGGTCAGGATGCGCTTCACCGCATCGTCGACGCGGCTCTGCTCGACCGTGTGCGTCGTCGTGACCGCATCGGTGATGCCCGCGATGAAGGCGCCGAAGTTGTACGGCGCCATCGCCATATCGAGGCCCGAGTTGACCGAACGCACGGCCTTCTCCTCGTAGGTTCCGCCCGGCAGCTTGTCGATGCCCTCCCAGTCGCTGATGAGGAACCCGTTGAAGCCGAGCTGCTGCTTCAGCAGCGTCGTGTTCAGCGCAGTGTTCTCGTGCATGCGGATGTCGCCGGAGCCGGCGATGTCGACGCCGGAGTACGACGGCATGATGCTGCCGACACCCGCGGCGATCGCCGGCAGGTAGGGAGCGACGAACGTCGTGGTGAACTGCTCCATCGACGGCGAGACGGTCAGCCCCTGGTCGATCGGGTACCCGTTGCCGACCTTCGACGGGTCGTAGCTCGTTCCGCCGTCACCGACCCAGTGCTTCGCGGTCGCGAGCACCTTGTCGGGGCCCGACTTGTCGGCCGGGTCGGAGCCCTGCAGCCCGACCACGTTGGCGGCCGAGAAGCTCGTCACGAGAGCCGGGTCTTCACCGAACGTCTCGTAGGTACGGCCCCAGCGCTCGTCGCGGCCGACGCACAGGCAGGGTGCGAACGCCCAGTTGACGCCGGTCACCTTGGTCTCGACCGCCGTGTCCTCCGCCAGCTTCTGGATGAGGGCGGGGTCGCGCGTCGCGCCGAGACCGATGTTGTGCGGAAAGATCGTGGCGTCGAGCACGTTGCTGTGCCCGTGCACCGCGTCAGCGCCGTAGAGCAGCGGAATCTGCAGCGAGGTCGAAAGCGCCTGCTGCTGGAAGCCGTCGATCATGTCGGCCCACGCTTCGGGCGTGTTCTCTGCGGGGGTCGAGCCGCCGCCCGACAGGATCGAGCCGAGCCCGAGGTCGGCGATCTGCGACGGCGAGGTGAGGCCCAGCCGCTCGGCCTGCGCCATCTGGCCGACCTTCTCTGCGAGGCTCATCCGGCTCATCAGATCGTCGACGCGGGTCGCGATCGGCAGCGACGAGTCGAGGTAGGGCAGGCCGTGCGCGTTCACGACCACGCGCGGTGCGGATGCCGGCAGCTGGGCGCCGTCGGCATCGAGCGTGATCGGGATGCTGCGAGCCTGGTCGCCCCCGGTCGCAGCGGCGAGCGCACTGACGTCGAACGTCTTCGTCTCACCCGACGCGGTTCCGGCGGGGAAGGTCAACGACCCCCGGAAGTCGGCGACGTGGGTGCCGACCTCGGCGGTTCCCGTGCCCGGGCTGTAGTCGACAGTGACGTCGGCGGCGAGCGGGTCGCCGTTCGAGGTCGCCACGGTCACACCGACCTGGGCCGTGTCGCCCGGGTTCAGCAGGTACACGTCTTTCGACGTCGACACGGTGAGGTTCGCCGCCTGCTGCGGGGTGCCGTAGATCGCAGCATCGTCGATGGCCCAGCCGGTGGTCGTCGGCTTGCCCGGTGCGAAGGTGATCGCGAAGCCCCACGCGCTCGTCAGGTCGAGGGTGCCGTTCTGCGTCTCGGCGGTGCCGGGCTGGTAGGCGCCGATCGTGAAGGCGCTGAACGGCAGTTCGACCAGTTTCCAGCGGCTCGTCGAGCTGCCCCAGTTGTCTTTGAAGGTGGTCGACCAGAGCTCGGAGTGCTCACCGTCGGGCCCGCCGTCTTTCAGCTCGACCTTGATGTCGTCACCGGCGGTCGGCGAGGCGGGGTTCGACGCCTGCGAGGCGTACCACCAGAACCGCAGGCCCTGGTAGGAACTCCAGTCCTGCGACGAGGCGAGGTTGTCGCTGATGCCCGCGTAGCCGCCGGCCGGGATGAGGTAGGTACCCGAGAGCACCTTGTTGCCGGGCACGTCGGCGCGCTCCTGGCTGGTGACAGCCATCGTCGCCAGGTTCTCGGCCGAGCCCCACGTGAAGAAGCCGACGGGGTTCGTCGACGAACCGATCGGTACGTCGCCCTGGAAGTCCTGCAGCGTGGTGACCCGCTCGAAGGTGGCGAAGTCGTCGAAGGCGAACGTTCCGGCGCCGAGGCCGGTGAGGGTGACGGCGAAGCCGGTGGATGCCGCGGGGTCGAACCGTGCGGGGTCGGAGGCGTTGCCCTTCAGACGCAGGTCGGTGAACAGCACGCTGATCTGGCGCCAGCCGGCGGAGTCGTCGACGACGCTCCGGTCGAAGAGCTGGCCGTTCGACTTCACCTCGTAGCCGAGCGTCTTACCACTGCCGGTGCCCCTGAACCAGAAGCTGAACCCGTCGGAAGCCGACCAGTCCTGGGCCGCGGTGTCGTTCGTGAAGCCGAACCAGTCGGCGGCGGTCGGCTCACCGGTGACGGTCGCGACCAGCACGTGGTTGTCGGTCGGGGCACCCGGAATGGTGTCGTCGACGGTGGTCGTCAGCACCGGCTTCAGGCCGTCCTGGCTGGCCCAGGTGGAGTAGTCGGCCGGCACGCCGGACTCGAAACCCTGAAGAACGGTGCTCGGCCCGTCATTCGGCAGGTCACCGGTGGGGCGGAGGGTGACGACAGCGGAGTCCCGCGCGCCGATCGTGATGCCGTCGGTCGGGTCGGAGAGCTTCAGTGTGAAGGTGCGCACCGGCGCGAGGGCGCCGTGCGAAACGGTCGGAACGGTGACGGCCGCGGAGGTCCGCCCCGCCGGGATCGTGACGGTCTCATCGACAGCGGTGTAGTCGGTGCCCGCGACCGCGGTGTCGTCGGCGCTGGTCACGTGCACGCTCTGGTCGGCACCCGCGGCGCTGTTCAGGGTGACGTTCACCGTGGCGTCGCTGCCTGCACCGACCGAGACGGCCTGCGTCTCGAACCCCGCAGACGGAACGGCCACCGATCCGTGCACGGCGAAGGTGTACACCGAGTAGCCGTAGTAGTGCAGAATCGGTGCCTCCCACGTGGCGGCGGTGCGCTTCAGCATCGCCAATCGCACGTAACGGGCATCCACAGCCGTGTCGAAGACGACCTGCTCGGTGCCGCCGACGCCGGCGGTCTCGCTCGCGGCCGTGCTCCAGCTCGATTCGTCGTCGGGGTTCGCCAACGCGACCTGCACGTCGTAGGCGGCGGCGAAGGCGGCCTCCCAGGTGATGCTGACGCCGGTCACGGTGGCGACCGAACCGAGGTCGCTGGTCAGCGACGCGGTGAAGGTGGTGTCGGAGTCGGGGCCGTTGCCGCTCGCCCAGCGGGTCGCGTCGTCACCGTCGGTGGCATTCGAGGCGGGAAAGTTGCCGTCTTTGTCGTTCTGCGAGGCCGACGCCGTGGTGGTTCCGCTCAGGGCGAGGTCGGGCTCGGCCGCGCTCGCGGTCTGGCCGACGACCAGCGCGGCTCCCACCAGCACGGTGGCGAGGCCGGCGGCGAGCAGGCTGCGCACGGGGCGGCGGCGCATCGGGAGGGGAGAACGGGTGGAACGGTGGGCAGTTGACCCCTGGCCGAGAGCGGGCACAGTCACTCCTTCACAACAAGCCGTTCAGCGTCGAACGGAATGTCAAGTACAGCGCGGGAATTAGTCCGGCGACAGGACGAAAACGGGTCGGCCGTCGCCGTGCCGGTTCTGCCGACGGCTCCGGATGCCCAGGCCGCCGTCAGGGTGCGGTCGATGATGCCCAGCAGCTCGGAGCGGGCCCCGAGGGAGGCCGGGCGCACGTCGACGCCGCTCGCGGTGCCGCCCGGCATCCACTCGGCGAACGCCTCGCGCACACCCTCGACCAGCGGAGCACTGGCGGCCCCCAGGCGACCGCCGAGCACCACCACCTCGGGGTCGATGAACGCGCACAGCTGGGCGATGGCGTGGCCGACCCGCGTTCCCGCGCTGTAGAGGTCGGGCAGGCTCTCGGCGACGACGGTCTCGAGGCAGCCCCGGCGACCGCAGCGGCAGAGGGGCCCGTTCGGGTCGACCTGCAGGTGCCCCATCTCGCCGCCGATGCCGCGGGCGCCCGAGAGCAGCACGCCGTCGACGATCAGCCCCGCCCCGATGCCGTCGCTGAGCTTCACGTAGAGCAGGTTGTCGAGGTCGGGCGAGGCCCCGTGCATCCGTTCGCCCCACGCCCCGAAGTTCGCATCGTTGTCGTGGACGATCGGGCCGGCGATACCCGCGGGCCGCGCTTCGGCGACGTTCACTCCCTGCCAGCCCGCGAGCGCCGCCGGCGCGCGCACGGCGCCGGTCGCCCGCACGACGGGGTACGGGAACGAGACTCCGAACGCGAGAACGTCGGCTGCGGATGCCCCGGCCGCCGCGAGCGAGCCGGCGACCCGGGCGTGCACCTCGCGGAACGTCGCCGCGGCGCCGTCGTCGACCGGGAAGTCGACGCGCTGTTCGGCCAGGATGCGGCCCTGCAGGTCGCAGGTGGCGACTGTGATGTGCCGGTGCCCGATGTCGCAGGCGAGCACCACTCCGCGCTGCCGGGCGAGCTCGAGCACCGATGTCGGGCGACCGCGCCGTGCCCGCAGCGCGCCGCCGGCCGCTGCCCCGACCCGCGCCTGCGCCCCCTCGACCAGCCGGCGCTCGACCAGCCGACGCTCGACCACGAGCCCCTGCGCGATCAGCTCGGCCACCGCCTGGGCCACGACGCTCCGCGACAGGCCGGTGTGCTCAGCGATCGCCTTGCGCGTCGTCTGCCCCGCCCGCCGGATGAACTCGAGGTGGTCGCCGTGCCCTGCGCTCCCGTGATGGGCCCCACCGTGATGGGCCCCACCGTGGTGGGCACCACCGTGCCCCGACCACTCGTGCCCTGACCGGTCCCGGGCCGAACCGCCCGCCGCTGCAACCGTCACCGTGCATCCCCTTCGATGACCGACGTACCGCGCCCGCCTCGCTGCGGGCACCGCCCCGGCCACCCCCGAACGGGGCTCCCGGCGCCATCCTATTGAAACACACAGAAACCCCCACGGCCCCACTCCCCCGGTGCACTCGAGAGGAGGAGGGGGGCGGGGCGTCAGTCGGCGAAGGAGCCGGTGGAGGCCTTCAGTTCGGGCACGGTGAGAGCGCCGAGGCGACGACCGCGCGTCTCGCCGCCGAGCATGACGGCCACGATGCCGATGATGCAGGCGAGCACGATGTACAGCGACACGAGCCAGGTCGCTCCCCCGGCCGCAGCCACGAGGGCGACCGCGACCAGCGGCGTCGTTCCGGCCGTGAGCGCGCCGGCGAGCTCCCGCGCGAAGGCGAGCCCGGTGAAACGCGCCCCGCCGGTGAAGAGTTCCGCGAAGTAGGCGGCCTGCGGCCCGAACATGGCCCCGATGCCGATACCGAGGCTCAGGATGATCGCCATCGTGATGGGGAGCGGAGCCCGCCCACCCTCGATGAGCCAGAAGTACGGAAACGCGAACAGGGCCGAGAACACCATTCCCGCGATGATGACCAGCCGTCGGCCGATGCGGTCGGAGAGCAGGCCGAACAGCGGCAGCACCAGCATCGTGATGGCCGTTCCGACGGTGGTGGCGAGCGGCCCGACCGAGTTCGCGAGGTGCAGGTTGCCGACGATGAAGGCGGTGATGAACGCGAGGTTGATCGACGACACCACGTTCTGCGGTGTCTGCGCGAGCACGAGCACGAGCATCCCGCGCTTCTCGTGCGCGAAGACCTCGCGGATCGGGCTCGCCTTCGACGCCGAACCCGCTCCGGCACCGACCCCCGCGCCGGCCCCGGCTCCTGCACCCTCGGCCTTCTGCAGTTCGACGAACACCGGCGTCTCGTTCAGGCGCAGCCGGATGACCAGCGCCACGACGATGACGACGATGCTGGAGAGGAACGGGATGCGCCAGCCCCAGGCGAGGAACTGGTCTTCGGGCAGCGTCGTCACGATGGAGAACACCGCCGACGCGAGCAGCAGCCCGAGGTAGACGCCGGCCGAGGGCCACGCGCCGTGCAGGCCCCGCCGTCTCGGCTTCGCGTTCTCGACCGCGAAGATGGCCGCGCCACCGAACTCGGCGCCCGCGCCGATCCCCTGCACGAGTCGCAGCAGAATGAGCAGGATGGGCGCCCATGCCCCCACCTGCGCATAGGTCGGCAGCAGCCCCATCAGGATGGTCGCCCCGCCCATGACGAGCAGAGTGATGATGAGCACGCGCTTGCGCCCAAGCACGTCGCCCATGCGGCCGAAGATCAGACCGCCGAGCGGCCGGATGATGTAGCCGAGCGCGAACGTCGCGAAGGCGGCGAGCGTGGCGATCGTGGCATCCGTGTTCACGAAGATGATCTTGTTGAAGACCAGCGCAGCGGCGGTGCCGTAGAGGTAGAAGTCGTACCACTCGAGCGCGGAGCCGATCAGCGCGGCGGCGCCGACCCCGAAGGAGGTGTTCGTCTTCGCCGCGGCGGGCGAGGGTGCAGTTGTCGACATCGTTGTCCTGTCCTTGGGGTGGTGGGCGTCTGTCGGCACGCGATGAGTCTGGCCGACGGGGTGGGAGGGTGCTACTCGACGCGTCTGTCGTCGAGCGCGTCGAGGTTCCAGTCGATGCCGAGGCCGGCGACGTCGGGGGCTTCGGCCCGACCCGCCGAGATCGCGATCTCGCCGCGGGTGATCGCCCGCAGCTGCGGGATGAACTCGACGTACCGCCCGTTCGGCACCGCCGCGACGAGGCTGACGTGCAGCTCCATCAGGAAGTGCGGGCACACATCGACGTTGTAGGCCTCGGCCAGGTGCGCGACCTTCAGCCACGGGGTGATGCCGCCGATGCGGGCGACGTCGGGTTGAACGATGGAGGCGGCACCGCGGTGCAGGTAGTCGCGGAACTGGCCCACGCTGTAAAGCGACTCCCCCACGGCGACCGGTATCGGCGTCGCCTCGGCGAGCCGCACGTGACCGCTGACGTCGTCGGCGGGCAGCGGCTCCTCGAACCAGAACAGGTCGAGCCCCTCGAACGCCCTCGCGCGGCGGATCGCCTCGGCAGCGGTCAGGGCCTGGTTGGCATCGGTCATCACGTCGAATGAGGGGCCGACGGCATCCCGCACCGCCCGGAGCCGGGCCACGTCTTCGGCCGCACTCGGCTTGCCGACCTTGATCTTCGTGCCGCCCCAGCCGTTGTTCTTCGCTGCGATCGCACCGGCGACGAGCTCGTCGGTCGGCAGGTGCAGCCAGCCGTTCTCGGTGTCGTAGAGCGGAACAGAGGCGCTCGCTCCCCCGGCCATCCGCCAGAGCGGCTGTGAGGCGCGCAGGCACTTCAGGTCCCAGAGGGCCGTGTCGATCGCGGCCAGCGCGAGGCTCGTGAGGGGGCCGACAGTGGTCGCGTGCGTCGCGTCGTGGGCGAGCCGCCAGAGCGCTTCGATGTCTCGGGAGTCGCGGCCGATGAGCAGCGGGAGCAGCGATTCGCGCAACAGTGCGGTGACCGAGCGACCGCCGGTGCCGATCGTGTAGGAGTAGCCGGTTCCGGTGAGGCCCTCGTCTGTGGCGATCGTCACGAGGATCGTCTCCTGCTTCACGAAGCTCTGCGTGGCATCCGTGCGCTCCGTCTCGACCTCGAGGTCGACGAGCGCCACGGTCGCTGCGGTAATTCGGGTCATCATCGTCCTCGGGTGCATGCGGCGCCGTCGCCGCTCGTGTCTATATGAAATATCCTATAGATATGTGGCCGGTTGGCAAGGACCCTAGAATTGGGTCATGTCGATCGGATCGCCATTGCTGCCCCCGCGCCGGGCGCTGGTCGACGATGTCTATGACGCGGTGCTCACCCTGCTGATGGATCGGGCCGTGCAGCCGGGCTCTCGTGTGAGCATTGAGGGGGTCTCCCGGCAGCTGCTCGTGTCGCCGACACCCGTGCGCGAGGCCCTGGCGCGGCTCGAGTCGGAGGGCCTCATCACCAAAGAGGCCGGCAAGGGCTACCGTGCCGCCGAACTGCTCGATGCAGAGGGGCTCCGCCACCTCTTCGACATGCGGCTGCTGCTCGAACCGGTCGCCGCCCGCCTCGCCGCAACGGCGACACCGGCCGCAGGCTGGGGCGAACTCGACGACCTGCAGGGCGACCTCGACGGCGGCGTCGACTCGAGCCTTCCCGACGACGAGCGCTACGAAGGATACCGCGCGTTCGCCGAGCGGGATGCCCGGTTCCACCACCTCATCGCGGCCCGCTCGGGCAACGAGCTGCTGAGCGACGCCGTCGTGCGGCTGCGCTCGCACATGCACCTCTACCGGCTGTACTTCCACCACGGCATCGCCGCCGAGACCTCCGACGAGCACCGCGCCATCGCAGACGCCCTGCGCGCCGGCGACCCCACAGCGGCGGAGGCGGCCATGCGCCACCACATCGAGGCCTCCTACGCCCGCATGTCCTCCCGCGACGCCTGACCCGGCCAGCCGAGGTCGACGGGCGCGGCCGCGCAGGCGGGCCCGTCCGCGCAGACGGGTCCGCGCCGGGCAGGGCGGTCAGGCCACCAGGTCCTGGCGCAGGCAGTCGATCAGGTTGATGGTCTCGCTCTCGCGGTGCGGCCAGTCGGAGGCGCCGAGCGGCAGGCTGCGGGCGAAGTCGGGGTACGAGACGCTGATCGCGAGGGTGCCGTCGTCGGAGACCGCGACGCCGAAGCTGGTCAGGGCGCGGCGGGGCAGGCCGGTGACACTGGCGTTCGTCACCTCGGCGCCCTTCTCCCCCTCGAAGGTCGCGTAGGCGACGATCTCGTCGGTGAGCACGACCACGTCGGTGGAGAACAGCCCCTCGTCACCCGAGAGCGCGTAGTTGACGCTGAGGTAACGGATGTCGCTGTCGCCGATCACGAGCACCAGGGCAGAGAGGAGCCGGTGGTACCAGTCGGGCTCCGAGCTCCGGGTGCCGGCGGCCCAGGTGGTCTCGGCCCGGAACCGTTCGTCCAGACGAGCGATCGGGCCGGTTTCCGTTTCTTCGTCGTACATCGTCACAGGTATCTCTTCCTTCGGCGTACTTGATTCACGGGGCAGAGAGGGTCAGGCCCTCTGAGCCAGTTCACTGTCACGTTCGGAGACGAGCTCGAGTCCGGCGTTGCTGTTCGCGCGTCTCATCAGGGCGTCGACCCACGCCCGGTTCATCGGGATCTTCTTCGACCCGAAGAAGCTGAACTCGATGTACATCGTCGGGTTGATCCACACCGTGTTGTGGCCGCTGCCGAAATCACTGGACCGATCCCAGCTGAACGCGAAGCTCTCGCCGCGCCGGAGCTTGGCGAGAATGACCACCTGCAGGTGGGCCAGATCGCGGTCGTCGATGGAGATGGACTTGGCCGCAGGTCCGTAGATGAGATTACCCATGGGGCTGAGAATAACAGGCCGGTGATGTGGGGTAGAAATGACGCATGGAAAGAATCCACTATGCCGGTGGCTCGGTTCTCACGGGAACTGAGATCGCGCGTGCGCTTCTGGAATACGCCGGCGCGCTGGCGAGCACGGAGTCGTCGGCCACGGTCGACATTCCCTGCCGCCATGACGACGGGTCGCTCGGCCGTGCGAACTTCCTCATCGGCCCGGCGAGCCAGCTCGTGTCCGAGACCGAGCCGAGCGACGCCGAGGAGCTCGTGGAGCCCGAACTCATCGAGATGTTCGCGAAGGAGACAGCTGCGCTCACGGGCGGCGGCGTGGTGCGCCCCTCTGAGCCGCTCGGCCGCACCGAAGACTTCGACGACCTGTAGAACCCGGGGAGACGCCCGTTTTCTGGTTCAGGCGCCTGCGCGCAGCCCAGTCGCTGTTCGCCGCGCTCTTCGTCGTCGCGGCCCTGACGGTGGGGGTGCTCGGTTTCGGTTCCGCCGATCTCGCACGCCAACAGGCCGAGGCCGCGCGCACCATGATCGACGCGGCACCGCCGGTCGATCAGTCGGTGCGGGTGAGCACGACGCTCATCGCCGGCGACACGGGTCAGGATGCCGCGATCGCCCCGGTCTTCGCCGCTGCATTCGCACCGGGGGGTTTCGTCTCCCGGCAGACGCTGCGCTCCGGTGATCTCCGTCTCGACGGCTCGGCCGACACCCCCGCGATCGTCGAGTCGATAGCCGGGCTGGAGAGTGCCGCCGAACTGGTGTCCGGAACGTGGCCGACGGAGGCCGCGGCATCCGGAGCCGCAACCGGAGCGGTACCCACCGCCTTGCAGGCCGATGCCGCAGCGGCACGGGGGCTCGCCGTGGGCGACACGGTGCGGGTCGGCAACCCGGGAGCCGAGACGACGCTCGAGATCGCGGCCACCTGGCGGGCGACGAACCCGGCCGATCCGCTCTGGTTCGCCGACCCGGCCGTCATCAGCGGCTTCGACGACACCGCGACCGGCCCGTTCGTCATCGCCGAGCCGGCACTGAGGGCCCTGCCGTCGAGCGTGACGTCGGAATGGATCGCCGTGCCCGCAGCGGCCGGCTTCACTGCCGGCCAGCTAGCCTCGCTGGCCGCACGCACCTCTGCACCGACGCTGTCGAGCGCCCTGCAGGTCGCCGGCGGGGTCGACGGCGGCAACCTGACAGTCGACGGCGGCCTGTCTGCGACCGCCTCCCGCGTGCTGTCGGCGAACCTCGGCGTCTCGGCGATCGCGGTTCTGCCCGAGGTGCTGCTTCTTCTGCTGGGCGCGATCTGCGTCAGCCAGCTTGCGCGGCTGCTGAGCGCGGCGCGGGGCGACGAGACGACCGTTCTGCGCGCCCGGGGGGCGTCGCGGCCGCAGCTGACGGTGGTCTCGGCGCTCGAACTTTTCGTGGTGATGGGTCTCGGCAGTGCGGTGGGCATCGCCCTCGCCGGCGTGGTCTTCGTCGCGCTGGGGGGAAGCGGGGATGCCGCGGCCGCCCTCGGCGCGCCGCTCGGCCTCGCCGCCGCAGCCGCCGTTCTTCTCGGGCTCGTCGCGCTTCTGCCGCTGTGGATCGGCTACGCCGCCGGCCGTGCGGCGTCGGGCGGAGCCGGCCCCACCGCCTCGGCGCGAGCCGGCGCCAGCACCCTGGTCGCGGTGGTCGTCGCCCTCGTCGCCCTGCTCTCGCTGTGGCAGCTGCTCACGTCCGGTCTGCTGACGAACGGCGGCGCGCAGGGGCTCAACCCCGTCGCCACACCCGCACCCGTGCTGGTGCTTGTGGCCACCGTGCTGCTTCTCGGGCTCGCGGTCGCCCCGATCGCGCGCGCCGTCGCGGGTTCGGCCCGGAAGCGACCGTGGTTCCCGCTGTTCCAGGTCGCCCGGTCGCTCGGCCGACCGCAGAGCTCGTTCCCGGTGATCGTGCTGGTGGTCGCCCTCGCCTCGGGTGGCTCCGTGCTCGCCGCCGGCGTCGCCTCCACTTGGAGCGCCACCGACACCGCCACCCGCGCCGAGACCGTCGGCACCGATGCGCGCATCCAGCTCGACGCCCCCGACTTCGACGTCGACAACTCCCCCTCCGTCACGTCTCCGGTCTATGCGGCACTGCCGGGTGTCGAACAGGCCACGACGACGTTCTCCGCACCGGTGACCGTCGGCCGGGACACCGTCACCCTGCTCGGGCAGGCTCCGGGCATCCCGCTCGCCGCCGCACCCTCCCTGCTCGGGTCGCCGGGGCTCGTCGACCCCGCCGCCGGGTCGGTCGGCGTCACGCTCGGAACGGGTGGGCAGGGCGCGGACCGGCCGGGCACCGTCGCCGTGAGCGCCTGGTTCGCCGACGCCCAGGGCGCGCTGCAGCGGGTGCAGCTCGGTTCGGTCGCCGTCGACACGGTGGCGCGGGTGGCGACGACGCTCAGCGCCGCACTGCCGCCGGGCCTCCGGCCGTTCCGGCTCCTCGCCCTCGATGTGCGACTCGCCGGTTCGCCGGGAGACGATCTGCCGGTGCAGCTCACCAACGTGTTCGGCGTCGACCAGGCGGGTGGCGCGCTGCCGATCGATCTCGGAGCCGACCCCACCCGTTCCGTCACCGTCTCGTCGGCGAAGGCCCTCGTCCGCGCGTTCAGCCAGCCGAGCGATTCGTCGGTGCCCGATGCGCTTCCCGTCGTCGCGTCAGACGCGCTGCTGCAACGCCTGGGGCTCTCTGCGGGGGCCTCCGTCTCGCTGACTCTCCCGACGGGACGCACACTGTCTGCGGTCGTCACCGGGCGGGTACCGGATGTCGCGGGGGCCGGTTCGCCGTGGGCCGTCGTCGCCGACCTGCCGACGCTCGACCGCGCGATGCTGCAGGCGGGCGATCCGATCATCCCGCCCTCTGAGGTGTGGGTGAGCACGCTGGACCCGGCTGCCGTCGCCGCGTCTGCCCTGCCCCTCGGGCACCATCGCAGCACCGTGACCACCACGCTGTCGGCGTCGGCGGCCCCGCTGCGGGAGCCGACCGTGGTGGTGCTCTGGATCGTCGCCGGCGCCGGGGTGCTTCTCGCGCTCGTCGCCGTCATCGCGTCGGCGATCGTGCTGCTGCGGTCGCGGCGCTCCGAGGTGCTGGTGTTCGATGCCCTCGGGCTGACGCTCCGCTCGCAGGGGTACCAGCGCGCCGCCGAGTTCGTCGTGCTGATCGTCTGCGGCCTGTTCGCCGGCCTGGTGGCGGGAGTCGGGGCGGCGCAGCTGGCCATTCGACCGTTCGCAACGGCCGCCTCGCCCGGAGCGGTTGCGGGCGCCGCCGTCTCGTTCGACCCGGTCGGGGTCGCGCTGGCCCTCGGAACGCTGGCGGCCTGCCTGTTCGCTGCCGCGGCGCTCTACGTCGCGGCGGTCGAGCGACAGGCCGCCGGGTCGCAACGGCCGGGCCGCAACCGGCCGAGACCGGCGGCGCGCCAGGCGTCTTCGCAGACCGACAGCGCGGTGCGACGATGAGCGGGCAGGCGCCCGAGGGGCGGGCGCGCAGCAGGCGTGCGAACCGGTCGAGGCGCGGCGCGCCCGGACTACTGGCCCGCATGATCGCCTCCGCTCCCGGCCCGGGGGTGCTGGTCGCCCTCGCCGTTCTCGTCGGGGTACTGATGGGCGTGGTCGGCCCCACGGTCGCCGACGCCGTGTTCACCGCGAGCATCCGCAACCAGGTCGACACCGGAACGACCGTGCTGCAGCGCGACGTGACCGCACAGGCACTCGGGTCGCCCGATGCGGGGCCGTCTGCGGGTTCGCCGGCGTTCCCCGCCGCAGTCGACGCGGTCTGGGGTCGGCAGAACGATGCCCTGCTGGCCCTGCACGCTGCTCTGCCCGAGCCCCTGCGGGACACGCTCGGCGGGCCGGAGTCCCTCGCCACCAGCGACCCGGTCGCCGCCGACCACCCCGAGGGAACGCTCTGGCCGCGCACGGCGATCGTGCTCGGGGCCGATCCGCGCATCCTCGATCGCGTGCGGATGGTCGACGGCGTCGCGCCCGGCACGTTCGGAACGGGCGACCTGTTCGGCGCCCCCCTCGACCTGATGCTGAGCACAGCGGTCGCCCACGACCTGCAGTGGTCGGTCGGCGAGGTGCGCTCCTTCTCCTACCCCGAATCCGGTACGCAGCAGATGCGGTTGAGCGGCATCTTCGAGCCTCTGGATGCCGGAGCCGACGTGTGGCGGCACACGAGCCTGGTTCTGGCGAGCTCCGTCGACTTCTCGGGCGGCGAACCCCTGTACTCCGGTCAGGGCTATGTGGATGCTGCGAGCTGGCCGGCCGTCTCGAGCCTGCCGGTCGCGGCCCGCAGCCAGCTCTGGTTCCCCGTCGACACCGGGGCGCTCACGGCCCAGAGCGCTGCCGATGTCGAGACCCAGGCGCGGGCCTTCACGACACAGACGCGGCAGGCCTCGACGGGATCGCGGCCGGTGGACAATGGATCGTTCGAGAGCCGCCGCAATCCGGCGGTGTACGACGTGCGGTTCCAGACGCAGCTGCCCGACGCGATCGAGACGGCGCAGCAGCGCAACGACGTCACCACGGGCCTGCTCGTCACGATCGTCGCCGGGCCGGCGGGGGTGCTGTTCGCTGTGCTGGTGCTGATCGCCCGGCTGTGGGCGGCGGCACGGCAGAGCACGTTCGAGCTCGTGACCGCCCGCGGCGCTTCGCGCGCGCAGCTGCGTCTCGCCGGTGCGCTCGAGGGGCTGCTGTTCGCCGTGCCGGCCGCTCTCGTCGGCTGGGGCATCGCCGCTCTGCTGCTGCCCGGGCCCCTGTCTGCCCCTGTCGTGCTGTGGGCTGTCGGCGTCTTCGCGCTGCTGCCCGCCGGGCTCTTCGCCGGCCTGGCTCCCTCGGCCCGACGAAGCGCAGCCCCCGGAGCCGGCGCGCCGAGCCGTGGCGCCGCCGCCGGCCGTGCCCCCGCAGTCCGTACCGCCGCAGCCCGTGGCGCCGCGGTCCGTGCCGCCACCACCAATCGGGGAGTCGATGGCGGCGCTGGCACAGCTGGCGCTGGCACAGCTGGCGCAGGCGCGGCCGGCGCAGGCGCGGCCGGCAGCGCAGCCAGCAGCAGCAGCGGCGGCCGGGGGTTCAGCCGGCCCGGGGCGCGGGGCGGCCGGGCGCCCGGCGGGCGACCCCGGCTCGCCGCCGAGCTCGGTGTCGTGGCGCTGGCTGCCGTGAGCCTGGTGCTGCTCGGGCCCGGCCGGAGCCCGGTCGCTCCGAGCGGTGCGCCCAATCCCCTCGAGTCGGCGTCGGCCCTGCTCGTGGCGCTGTCGGTCTGCGTCGTCACGCTGCGCGTCTTCCCCTGGCTGATGTCGGGCGTCGAGCGCGTGGTGCGGGAACGTCCGGGCGCCAGCGCCTTCGTGGGCGCGACCACCGCCGGTCGCGCCCGGGCCGCCGGCCTCGCCCCGCTGGTCGCGATCATCGTCGGGCTCTCGATCTCGCTGTTCTCGGTCTCGCTGGTGCAGACCATCGACCGCGGCATCGGCACGGAGGCAGACGCGAAGACGGGAGCCGACCTCGCCATCTCCTCCCGCACCCTCACCCAGCCCGAGGTCGACACGATCACGGCGCTGCCCGGTGTGGATGCTGTCGCCGAGGTCAGCACCGACCAGAACGCGACCGTGTTCGCCGGTTCGGCGAAGGTGCCGATGACCATCCTCGTGGTCGACTCCGCGGCCGTTCGACGGGTGCAGCAGGGGCTCTCAGTACAGTCGGTGCTGCCGCCCGGCGCACCTGCCGGAGGCGCTGCCACGGGCACGGCCGCTGCGGGGAAGGATGCCGCGGGCACCGCTGCGTCCGGTGCGGCCGCCGAGTCGCCGATCCCGCTCATCGCGTCGGAGGCCGCGGCCGAGGCACTGGCGGGCGGCGAGCTGGAGGTGCGCGGGCATCCGGTGACCATCGTCGCCACCGTGCCGGGTGCCAGCCCGTTCACGACCGACAGCACGTGGGTGCTCGTCGACCAGAGCGTCGCCGCCCCGATCATCGCCCCGGCCACCACGCTCACCTCGGCCCTGTTCTCGTACTCGGGCACGGGGCCCGACGCCGACCAGATCGCGGCCGTGCGCGCTGTCGCCGACCCCTTCGCCACCGTTCGCGTGCCGACGGAGACGGCAGAGCGCCTGCGCTCCGACCCGGCCACCCGCGCGGTCACGACGGTGCTGACCCTCACCGTCGTGCTCTCGGTCGTGCTGAGCGCGGTGACGGTTCTGATGACGTTCGCCCTCGGCGCCGGACGCCGGCGAACGACCCTCGGCCTGCTGTCATCGCTCGGCATGCCCCGGCGCGGCGCCCGGCAGCTTGCGGCCTGGGAGATTCTGCCGCTGAGCATCGTCGGCGTCATCGCCGGAGTGCTGGCGGGCATCCTGCTCGCCGCGGTCATTCTGCCGGCCACCGACCTCCGGCCGTTCACGGGTTCGCCCGGCCAGCCCGCGCTGATGCTGCCGCTCGA
Organism: Subtercola sp. Z020; assembly: GCF_002931235.1. Lineage (GTDB taxonomy): Bacteria > Actinomycetota > Actinomycetes > Actinomycetales > Microbacteriaceae > Subtercola. The sequence continues at coordinate 27,583 of NZ_PSTT01000119.1, forward strand.
CCTCTTCGCGGTCTGCGCCGGAGCCTTCCTGCTGGCCGCCGCCCTCACCACCGTCATCGGGGCGGCGCTCTCGGCCCGCGCCGTGCGCCCCGCCCGCCGCACCGGCACCGCCCGCCGCACCAGCACCGCCCGCCGCAGCGACCCACGCCCCACCCGCCGCCCGAACCGCAAGGAGCACCCGTGACCACCCTGGCACCGCCCGCCCCGACCGATCACATTCTCTGCCGCGACCTCGTGCGCGTGTTCAGCACCCGCGGCGTCGAGGTGCAGGCCCTGCAGGGCCTCAACCTGCAGGTCACGGCGGGCGAGATGGTCGCCATCGTCGGGGCGTCGGGTTCGGGCAAGTCCACCCTGCTGAACGTGCTCTCGGGCCTCGACACCCCCACCGCCGGCTCCGCCACCGTCGCCGGCCACGACCTGCTGCGCATGGGCAGCCGGGAGCGCATCGCCTTCCAGCGCCGCAGCGTCGGTTTCGTCTGGCAGCAGACCGCGAAGAACCTGCTGCCCTACCTCACCGCCCGGGAGAACATCGCGGCGGCCATGGTCATCGCCCGCGGAACGCGAGCACGCGACAGGCACCGGCAGGTGGATGCCCTGCTCGACCTGCTCGGAATCTCCGCGCTCGGCGACCGTCGCCCGAGCGAACTCTCGGGCGGGCAGCAGCAGCGCACCGCCATCGCCGTCGCCATCGCCAACGAACCGAAGGTGCTGCTCGCCGATGAGCCGACGGGCGACCTCGACGAGGCGACCACCGAGGAGGTGCTCTCGGCGCTGGAGCTGGTGAACCGCGAGCGCGGGGTGACGGTGCTGATCGTCACCCACGACCCGACCGTCTCCGGCCACGTTCGGCGCACCATCCAGATTCGCGACGGGCGCACCTCGACAGAACTGTGGCGGAGCACGGTGCAGGATGCGGGCGGCACCGAACAGGTGATCGCCCAGGAGTTCGCGGTGCTCGACCGGGTCGGCCGGCTGCAGCTGCCGAAGTCGTTCACCGAGACGCTCAGGCTGAGCGAGATGGTGCGGCTCGAACTCGAGCAGGACCACGTGGGCGTGTGGCCGGGCATCCCCGATCCGGGGCCGGGCGCCGGGCCAGCCGACACGCCAGCCAGCACGCCAGCCAACGCGCCAGCCGAAGGCCGGCGGGCCGCCCGCGAACGCACCGACGACTCCACGACACCCCGCGAGGGCGGCGAGCGATGACGACCACGACCACGACGCCACCCGCGACCGGCCCGCTGCTGCAGGCCGAGTCGCTCTCCCGCACCTTCGGCAGCGGCCACAGCACGGTCCACGCCTGCACCGACGTGAACCTGACGGTGAACCCCGGTGAGCTCGTTGTCGTGACGGGCACCTCGGGCGCCGGCAAGACGACGCTGCTGACGATGCTCGGCACGCTCGACGCGCCCGACGCCGGCCGGGTGCTGATCGACGGCCGCGACGTCGCCTCGCTCGCCGAGACCGAGCTATCGGCCCTCCGGCGGGAACGGCTCGGCTTCGTCTTTCAGACCTTCGGCCTGCTGCCGGCGCTCTCGGCAGAGGAGAACGTCGAGATTCCGCTCCGCCTGCTGGGAACGGATGCACCGAGCCGCCGTTCCGCGGTCGCAGACGCGCTGGCGGTGGTCGGCCTCACCGACCACGCCGAGCAGCGGCCCGACGAGCTCTCGGGTGGGCAGCAGCAGCGCGTCGCCATCGCCCGGGCCCTCGCGGCGTCGCCGCGCATCCTGATCGCCGACGAACCCACCGGGCAGCTCGACGAGGAGAACGCCCGGTTGATCATCGATGTGCTGCAGGCGATCTCGCGGGAGGGCGGCCGGTCGGTCATCGTCGCGACGCACGACCCGCGCTTCGTGGAACGCGCCGACCAGCACCTCACGATGGTCGACGGCCGCGGCGTCTTCGACCCGCGCTGAGCGGGGCCCGAGCCCGCGCCCGGCGACCTAGGCTGTAGTCATGGCGACAGTGATCCTCCTCCGGCACGGCCGAACGAGCGCCAACGCCACGGGCGTGCTCGCCGGGCGCACCGCGGGCGTCAAGCTCGACGCGGTCGGCCGCGAACAGGCCGTCAGGGCCGCAGACCGGCTGGCCGCTGTGCCCCTGGTCGCGATCGTGACCAGCCCACTCGAGCGCTGCCGGCAGACCGCTCGATCCGTGCTCGACCGGCAGGCCGATCCGCTCCCGCCCACGTCGCTGGAGAAGGGCATCGTCGAGTGCGACTACGGAGACTGGCAGGGCAGGAAGCTCAGCGAGCTCGCGAAGGAGCCGCTCTGGTCTGTGGTGCAGTCGCAGCCGTCGGCCGCCGTCTTTCCGGGCGGTGAGTCGCTGGCCGGGATGCAGGCGCGCTCGGTGGCTGCGATCCGCCGGCTCGACGCAGAGATCGAGGCCGAGCACGGGGCGGGAGCCGTCTGGGTGGCGGTCAGCCACGGAGACATCATCAAGTCGGTGTTGGCAGACGCGCTCGGAATGCACCTCGACCTCTTCCAGCGCATCAGCGTGGGCCCGGCATCCCTCTCGATCGTGCACTACGGAGCCTCGCGACCCGATGTCGTGGCGACGAACACCGACTCGGGCGACCTCTCGTGGCTCCGACGCACCGCCCCGGCCGCAGACGCGCCCGTGGGCGGCGGCGCGTAGGGTTCCGGCGCGTAGAATTACGGTATGCCCACCATCGTCCACGGCTTCGACTGGCCCGACAGAGTCGTCGTCGGTACCGTCGGCCAGCCCGGCTCGCGCTCGTTCTACCTCCAGGCCCGCTCCGGCTCCCGGGTGACGAGCGTCGCGCTCGAGAAGGAGCAGTCGGCGGTGCTCGCAGAGAAGATCGAGGAGATCCTCGATGAACTGCGCTCAGCTGAGGGCAACCCGCTCAGCATCCCCGACAGCACACCGCTCGAACTGATCGACAACGACCCGCTCGAGCAGCCCGTCGAACCAGCGTTCCGTACCGGAACCATGAGCCTCGGCTGGGATCCGTCGACGCTGCAGGTGGTGATCGAGGCGTTCCCCATCATCGAGGTCGAGATCGACGATGCGCCCGACGACGACATCGACAACGTCTTCGACGACGACCTGCCCGACGTTCTGCGCGTGGAGCCCGAGGAGATGATGGTGGTGCGCATCCCCGTCGGCACCGCCCGCGCGTTCGCGAAACGCACCCTCGAGATCGTGGGCGCCGGCCGCCCGCTCTGCCCGCTCTGCGGCACCCCTGTCGACCCCGAGGGCCACACCTGCGCCCTGCCCGGCGGCTTCTGAGCATGACGGAGGCCGGCGGCCCGCACGGTGAACCCGAGGGCGCCGCGGGGCAGCCCGACGGGCCAGTGGGCGCCGGCGAGGCGTGGCAGCAGGGCGAGCTCGAACTCACCGGTCGCATCGTGTCGGCCTCGAACGCCACCTTCCTCGCCCAGCTCGGCGACCGGGCCGTGGTCTACAAGCCGGCCTCCGGCGAACGGCCGCTCTGGGATTTCCCCGACGGCGACCTGGCGAACCGCGAGGCGGCGGCCTACCTCGTCTCGCAGTCGTTCGGCTGGAACATCGTGCCGCGCACCTGGCTCCGTGGCGGCCCTCTCGGCGAGGGCATGGTGCAGCTCTGGCAGGAGATCGACCCCGAGCAGGATGCCGTCGACCTCGTACCGGCGGGCGATGTACCCGAAGCGGGGTGGCGCCACGTGTTCGACGGGTATGACGAAGACGATCATCCGATCGCCCTCGTGCATGAAGACTCGGCGGAGCTCCGCCGCATGGCCGTGTTCGACATCGTGGTGAACAACGCCGACCGCAAAGGCAACCACATCCTCGCGATGCCCGACGGGCACCGGTACGGGGTCGACCACGGCCTCACCTTCCACGAGGAGCACAAGCTGCGAACGGTGCTCTGGGGCTGGGTCGGCGAGCCACTGCTCCCCGCCGAGTTGGAGGGCGTCGAGCGGGTGCGCCGAGACCTCGGCGGGCCGCTCGGATCGCGCCTCGCCGGCATGATCACCGACCGCGAGCTGCGGGCGCTCGGCCGGCGCTGCGAGCGACTGCTCGCGCGGGCGGTGTTCCCCGCCCCGCACGGGCAGATGCCGTCGATGCCCTGGCCGCTGTTCTGAGCCGCTGTTCTGAGCTGCTGTTCTGAGCCGCTGTCCTGAACTGAACGGCGGGGCGCTGGGCGGCACCCGGGTGAGGC
>NZ_PSTT01000012.1 GCF_002931235.1 Subtercola sp. Z020
GCCCCGCACCCACCCCGCCACACGACGAAGGGACCCATATCGTTTCCCAGCCTCAGCTGTAGAACGATATGGGTCCCTTCGGTCAGGCCCGCCCGCAAGCGGGCCGCACGACCCTAGCCCTGCGCGCGGCGCGGCGCCGAGCGCTGCGGGCGGGGCGCCGTCTGCGATCCGCCGGCGCTCGACCACACCGTGGTCGATCCGCCGCCGGCACCGCGGCCGCCGCCACCCTGGCCGCCGCGACGCGAGCCGCCGCCACCGGCACCCGAGCCGCCGCTGCCCGAACCCGAACCCGAACCGCCGCGACGCGGCCGGTCGGAACCCGAACCAGCACCCGCACCCGCTCCGCCACCGGCCGAAGCGCCGTCGCGGAGCCCGCGCTTGCGCTGAGCGTTCGCGCCCTGCGATCCGCCGCCCTGCCCGCCCCGGCCACCGCGACCGCCGCCGCCATTGCCGCCGCGCGAACCGCCGCCGCCGCCACCGTTGCCGCCCGAACGCCCACCACCGGTGAGCACCACGGGAGCATCAGACGGCTTCACATACGCCGCGACCTCGCCCACGAGCGCATCCACAGACGGCGACGCGAGCGAGACCCGCTCCACATCGACCTTGATCGCGGCCTTCCGCATGAGCTGGTCGAGGTCCTTCCGCTGGGCGGGGAGGATGATCGTCACGACGTCGCCCTCGCTCCCGGCGCGAGCCGTACGGCCCGAACGGTGCAGGTACGCCTTGTGCTCGGTCGGCGGGTCGACGTGGATCACGAGTTCGATGTCGTCGACGTGCACGCCGCGGGCCGCGACATCCGTCGCCACCAGCACGCTCACGTCACCCGCGCTGAACGCTGCGAGGTTGCGGTCACGGGCCACCTGCGAGAGGTTGCCGTGCAGGTCGACGGCCGGGATGCCCGCCTCGATCAGCTGGCGCGCCAGCTTCTTCGCGTGGTGCTTCGTGCGCATGAAGAGGATGCGTCGCCCGGTGCCCGACGCGAGCTTGCGAACGAGAGCCGTCTTCGCCTCGGCGTCGTTCACCTCGAACACGTGGTGGGTCATCGCCGCAACGGGGGAGTTGGCCTCGTCGACCGAGTGCAGAACCTCGTTGTGCAGGAAGCGGTTGACGATCTTGTCCACGCCGTTGTCGAGCGTGGCCGAGAAGAGCAGGCGCTGGCCGTGCTCGGGCGTCTTCGAGAGGATGCGCGTGACGACGGGCAGGAAGCCCAGGTCGGCCATGTGGTCGGCCTCGTCGAGAACCGTGATCTCCACGGCATCCAGAGACACGAAGCCCTGCTTCATGAGGTCTTCGAGGCGGCCGGGGCAGGCCACGACGACGTCGACGCCGGCCTTGAGGGCCGCGACCTGGCGGCTCTGCGAGACGCCGCCGAAGATGGTGGTCGACTTCAGCCCGTAGGCGTCGGCGAGCGGCTGCAGCACAGCCGTGATCTGCGTGGCGAGCTCGCGCGTCGGCGCGAGGATCAGCCCGACCGGGCGGCCCGGTCGACGCTTGCCACCGGCCAGAACGCCGGCGAGACGGGCGACCATGGGGATCGAGAAGGCGAGAGTCTTGCCCGAGCCCGTCTTGCCGCGGCCGAGTACGTCGCGGCCGTTGAGCGTGTCGGGAAGGGTGTCGACCTGGATCGGGAACGGGCTGGTGATGCCCTCGGCGGTCAGCTTGGCGACGAGCGGGGCGGGTACGCCGAGTGAGGCGAACGAGGCTCCGGATGCCGCGGCCGACGTGTCGGCGGGCGAAGAGGTGGGGGGTGCGATTGTCATGGTTCGGTGCCTTTCGGGCATCGGTTCCACCCGGGAACGGCGCAGGCCGACGGCGAACAGCCTGTCGGCGAGGTGCGTCTGCGCGATCTCGTTCCGGCCCTCGTCACCGCAGCATTCGGGCTGGGCAGACGATTCGAAGCCGGGCTTCGGTGGAAGTGTGGCGAAGGTGCCGGAGGGCACATCCGTTCGCCGTGAGAATTCATCTTCAACAGAAGAGGTGCGTTCTACGACGCAGGGAGCGCGCGATTGCGCTCGCAAGTACAACCAGCCTAGCGCACTCCGTCAGAGCCCGGCGCCGCCGCTCAGTGGTAGAGCTCGCCGACGGGGATCTCCGCCGCCAGCCGGTTGCCCGCGGGCGCCAGCGGGCACGCCCAGGCCGGGTCGTAGGCGCACGACGGGTTGTACGCGAAGTTGAAGTCGAGCACGAGCGAAGCGGGATCCGCACCCTCGCCGAGGAACGCTCCCTTGATGGTGTCGAGCAGGTAGCGCCCGCCGCCGTAGGTGCCTCCCGGATGCCCGGCCAGAGCATCCCGCACCGGCAGGAAGAGGCCGCCGCCGTAGCTCTGCAGGCGCCACACGTCGAGGGTGCCGACCGCGTCCAGGGTGCCGACCGCGTCGACGCCGCCGACCGCCGGGATCGCAGCCCGCCCGACCAGTTCGAACGGAACCACGCCGTCCGTGCCGGTCTCGAAGTCGAAGCGCGCCGGTTCGTCGGGCGCGACCAGCTCGACCTCGAACCGCCAGGCGGGGTCGTACGGGGCGACCGGCAGGCCGCTGAAGCCGTCGCGGTCTTCCGGCAGCAGAGGGGTCTGCGGATGCGTGGCGAAGAGGTCGTCGCGCGCGGATTTCCAGAAGAGGTGGGCCTCGACGACAGACGGCAGCGCGTCGGCCCCGACCCCGGTGCCCGGGCCCGCGGCCAGCCGGCGCGTCTCGGCGTAGATGTCGAACACGCGGCGGCGCCAGTCCGCCGTCTCGATCGCGGTGCGGGCGTCGGCCATCAGAGCGCCGTCCCGTCCGCCGCCTCATCGAGCGGAGCCGCATGCTTCGGCTCGAACGACCACGTCGGCGCCAGCTGCTGCAACCGCACCCCGCGCACCTGCCAGAAGGCCCACATGCTCAGCCAGATCGCCGGCGTCAGCGCGCCCGCGCCGATGATCAGCCGGTCGCGGTAGAGCGTCTTCGCCGGCTCGTACGGATCGGCCGAGACGGCCATCCGGTGGTCCCACTTCGTGACCGCGGTCAGCGCACCGGATGCGGCGAACCCCTTGTCGTGGATGATGCGCACCCCCGGGTGCTGGGTGTGCGTGCGGTCGATGTCGATCACCTGCCGGCCCATCGGCACCAGCCCGAGCGCGTTGATCTCCACCCGGTTCTGGCCCTCGGGCCACGTCGTCTTGAAGCCGCCCTCCTCGAGCGAGGTCACCGTCAGCAGGGGGGCGGAGACCTCCCGGAACACGGCCGGGCTCTGCAGGGCGCGCCACGCGGCGTCGACCGAGCAGTCCAGAGTCAACTTCAGCATCACCTTCATGACCCCAGTCTCGCCTACCGGCGGGCCGGGTGCGGCGGGTTGACGCCGTTACGATTGTCGGGTGCTTCCCGAACCCATCGCCGATGCGGCCGCCGACCCTGCCGCCCAGACCCACTACCAGGTGCGGTTCGGCCGCGGCCCGGCAGCTCTCGACACGGTCGCGTCTCACGCAGACGTCGTCATCTGGGTGGATGCCCTGCCCGAGCCCCCCGCAGCGGGCGCCACCCCGGCCGTGCCCGTCGCGCCGACGCTCGACGGCATCCCGATCATCCACGCCGACCTTCGCAACCGCTCGAACGCGGCGAGGTGGATGCTCGAACAGCAGGTTCTCGCAGGCCGACGCGTCTCGGTCGCTGTCGTCGCTGCGGCCGACAGCGTCGAAGACACCCTCGCCGCCGGCGCCGTGATCGACGCGCTCGCCGCCCTCGGAATCGACTTCTCCTCCCCAGAGGCCGCGGTCGCCTGCGCCTCCTTCACCGCGCTGCAGCGCGCCGTCGGCCACCTGCTCACCGCCTCGGTGGCCGGCCGCGCCCTCATCGCCGCCGGCCACGCCGCTGTGGTCGCGGATGCAAGCGGTATCGATTCCCAGCCCCCGGTGGTTGCATAGAGCAGGCGGCCGAACCGGGTCGCCGCCTGAGTCGAGGAGAACCATGAAAGCCGTCATCAACGGAACCGTCATCGCCGAGGCGCCCAAAGAAGACCTCATCGCCATCGAGGGCAACTGGTACTTCCCGCCGTCGAGCGTGAAGGCCGAGTTCCTCGAAGACAGCCCCACGCCCTACACCTGCCCCTGGAAGGGCGAGTGCCAGTACTTCAGCGTGAAGGCCGGCGACGAGACGCTGAAGGATCGCGCCTGGAGCTACCCCACGCCCTACGCCTCCGGCATCGAGCGCGTCGGCAAGGACTTCAGCAACTACGTCGCGTTCTGGAAAGAAGTGAACGTCACCGAGTAGTCACCGGGCGGCAGGGTCACGCCGCCGGTTCGCGGCAGCGGACCCGTCGGGGTCACTGCGGCGTCTTCGCCAGCCTCCTCGAGGCGGCCGGGATGTCGCGGTGCTCCCAGCGGATCACGAACGCCGAGTCGAACCGTCGCGAACAGGCGCCGCAGGCCAGCACGCGGGCGGGCTTCCGGTAGCGGTAGTGCTTGTGGCCGCTCGGGCAGGTGCCCACCCACGGTGCCAGCTCGTCGGCGATGGCGCCCTGGTGCAGCCGTTTGCCCTCGTACCCCAGTTCGGCTGCCACCGACCGCCACTTCGGGCCGTGGCCACTCCGCGACCCCGCCACCGCGTGCGCGATCTCGTGCAGCAGCACCTGGTGGATCTCGTCGTCTTCGTAGCGCGCCGCGAGGTACCGCGAGACGGTGATGCGCTTCGCGGTGTAGTTGCACTGCCCGGCCCGCGTCTTCGCGTTGTCGAAGCCGAACGACCACAGCGCGGGGTCGAGATGCAGGGCGATCAGGGCATCTGCCCATCTCCTGACACGGTCGAGGTCTGCCACGAGTGCAGCCTAATTCACGCGGCTGACACTGCGGGCGATACAGCGGCGATACAGCGGGCGAGCATCCATTCGCCCACGCGCGCCACCTACTTGCCGACGAACGCCTCAGCCACGCCGATCGCGACGAGCGAGCCTTCGAGCTGGTCCATCGACGCGCCCGACTTCTCCCACAGCACCACAGCCGCCTTGAAGTCGTTCAGCGCCTCGCGGTATTCGCGCTGGTCGAACAGCACGCGGCCACGGTTGTGCAGGGCCGTCGCTTCGAGCGACGTCCATTCGTGGCCGTGCGCCTCCTCGGCGCAGATCGTCAGGTCGGTGAGGGCCGGAACCAGCTTGCCCTGGTACTGCTGCACCTGCGCCCGGCGGATGCGCGCGGCCAGCCCCTGCTCTCTGTCGCCCGAGAACCGTGCCTGGCGGAGTGCCTCGTTCGCGATGTCCCACGCCTCGTCGAGCCGGCCCAGCAGACGCAGCAGGTTGAGCTTCTCGTTCAGCGCCGAGAGGCTCCGCAGCGACCCCAGTTCGGCGAGACGCTTCTCTGCGGCAGCGACATCCACGGTCTCGCGCAGGGTCTTCGGGTCGTAGCCGGTGATGATGCTCAAGGGGAACGCTCCAGAACGTGGTGCCGGTGGTGCGTGCCACCGACCGGCGGCACAGGGAAGGTCTTCCGTTTCAGCTTACGGCTCAGGATGCGCCCGGCTCGAGAGCAACACGGGCCAGTCGGTCGTCTCCGGCCTGTGGAGAACCCCGCCCATCCGTGTTGTTGGTGAGGAGGAGAAGCCCGCCGTCGGCCGTGGCTGCGACGTCGCGGATGCGCCCGAGCGTTCCGTGGTAGGCGTCGCTGACGAATGTGCGATCGCGCGAGGGAGCGTCGCCGCCCGGAGTGATCGACCAGAGCCGTTCGCCGCCGAGCCCCGCCATGAAGAGAGTGCCGCCGACCATGGCGAGCCCGCTCGGGCTCGCCTCATCCGTCCTCCACTGCACGATCGGGTTGGTGAGACCGTCGATGGTGCCGCCCGGCCCACCGTCGCCGAGGCCCTCGACGGTCGGCCAGCCGTAGTTCGCGCCGGGCGTGATCACGTTCAGTTCGTCCCACGTGTTCTGGCCGAACTCCGCCGCGTACAGCGTGCCGTCGCTGCTCCACGCCATGCCCTGGGGGTTCCGGTGCCCGAGGCTGTAGACGGGCGACCCGGCGAAGGGGTTGTCGGCCGGCACCGCCCCCGTCGGCGTCACCCGCAGGATCTTGCCCGACAGCGACTCGACGCGCTGCGCGTTCGCCGACTGGTTGGCGTCGCCGGCCGTGATGTAGAGCATCCCGTCGGGCCCGAACAGAATGCGCCCGCCGTTGTGGTTCGAGGCCTTCGGAATGCCCGTGAGCACGTCGGTCGGCGCCCCCAGGCTGAACGCGCCGGGGCTCCCCTCGAGCGGCATGCGCACCACGCGGTTGTCGTCGGCCGTCGTGAGGTACGCGTAGAGGTAGGTGGGGGTGGATGCCGCGGGCTGGGCCGGATCGGTGAGCACGCCGGTCGTGTCGACGTAGGCGGCGAGCCCCAGCAGGCCGCCCTCGCCGGCCGCCACCACGCCCGGCACCGTGCCGATCGCCCCGGCGGACCCGTCCGCCCGAACCTCCTTCACGACCCCGGTGTCGCGTTCGTCGACGAGAACAGTGCCGTCGGCCAGGGCCGCGATCGACCACGGAGCGTCCAGCTCACTCGCAACCGTCGCGGGGTCGCCCGCGGCGCGGAAGGGCCCCGTGAACGACGCGCCGGTGCCCCCCGAGCCCGCGCCGCCCCAGGGAGCACCCGCGGCAGTACCCGCGCCGGCGCTCCCGCTGCCCGTACCGGGCGCCGTCGCGGCGGCACTCGGCGCGGCACTCGGCGCAGTGCCCGACGCCGACGGCGCGGCACTCGACGTCGCAGCACCCGCACCCGCACTCCCGGCCGCGTCGCCTGACGGCGCCGCGCCCCCCGCACCCGTGCACCCGCTCACCGCCAGCAGCACAGCCACCCCCGCCCCGATCGTCGCGGCGAGCGTTCCGGAGGTTCCTGTGCGTTCTGACATCACCCCACACTGCCCGGTTTCACTTGAAAGATGCTGCGAGCGGGCGGCGGCGACGGCACGGCCGTCTGGTCGGTCACCACCGGGGCGCTCTGGATGAACGCCCGCAGCTCGGCGCCGTCGACCACCTTCGCCGGGGTGGGGTCGCTCGCCACCAGCCGTGGCAGACGGTCGAACGGCAGCGGAGCATCCGATGCGAACATCACCACATTGCCGAACCGGCGCGACTTCAGCACCTGCGGATCGACCACCACGGCCACGTGCGCGAACACCGCCGAGAGCGTCGCGGCCTGGCTGCGGGCGAAGGCGAGCCCCGCGCCGTCGGCGACATTGGCGGCGAGGATGCCCGTCGGCGCCATCAGCGCAGACGCCAGCCCGTAGAACTCCACACTCGTCACATGCGCGGGTGTGCGTGCCCCCGAGAACACGTCGACCACCAGAAAGTCGACCGTGCCTTTCAACCCCGGCGGCAGCTTGCCGAGCACCTCGCGCGCGTCACCGTGCCGCACCCGGATCTGCGCCCCCTGCGGCAGCGGCAACTGTTCCCGCACGAAGTCGACCAGCTCGCTCTCGAGCTCGACCACCTGCTGTCGCGACCCCGGCCGGGTCGCGGCGATGTACCGCGGCAGAGTGAACGCCCCGCCGCCGAGGTGCAGCGCCGTGATCGCCTCACCCTCGGGCGCCGCGAGATCGATCCCGTGCCCGATGCGGCGCACGTACTCGAACGCCAGGTACGTCGGATCCTCCAACGCCACATGCGACTGCGGCGTGCCGTCGACCACAAGCGTGAACGCGCCCGGCTGGTGCCGATCCGCCTCGACCACCGCCCGCATCCCGTTCCCCAGCGTGACCGCCGGGTGTTCATCCGCCCCGCCCCGCCGCCTGCCCGATCGCTCACTCACTTCTCGACCCTAACGCCCGGAATACCGAGCCGGGAGCGGGGAATGGCGGACATGCGACCGCGGTTATACCGCAGAGCGCGAAAATGGTCAAGATTTGAGTAGACAACGGCCGGAGATCGGCATATAGTTGTTCTTTGCGCTCCCAGTACTCCTATGCCTTCATATTGCGGTTGGCTCGCGCTGCAGAATCTTCTTCGTCCGGAGAGTCAGCAGCATCACTCCAGAACCCCTGTGCACATCACGGCGCAGGGTTCTGTACGAGGGTCTGGCGAGTTCGACCAAAAGTAAACCCAGTACTGAGACCCGACGGGGTCCACGGAGGTTATTTCCTTGGCTGCTGCGAGCAACGCAACCACCACCACACCCAAGAACGGTCGCGGAGCATCGCGACTCTCGTTCGCCAAAATTTCTGACAACCTCACGGTTCCCGATCTGCTTGCCCTGCAGACCGAGAGCTTCGACTGGCTGGTCGGCAACGACGCATGGAAGACGCGCGTCGCCGAAGCCAAGAAGCAGGGTCGCAAAGACCTCCCCGAGCACTCCGGCCTCGATGAGATCTTCGAGGAGATCTCCCCGATCGAAGACCTCGGCGAGACCATGCAGCTCAGCTTCACGAGCCCGTTCCTCGAGCCCGAGAAGTACACCATCGACGAGTGCAAGGAGCGCGGCAAGACCTACGCCGCCCCGCTGTACGTCGAGGCCGAGTTCATGAACCACCTCACGGGTGAGATCAAGACCCAGACCGTGTTCATGGGCGACTTCCCGCTCATGACCGAGAAGGGCACGTTCATCATCAACGGCACCGAGCGTGTCGTCGTGTCGCAGCTCGTTCGGAGCCCGGGCGTCTACTTCGACCGCCAGCTCGAGAAGACCTCCGACAAGGACATCTACTCGGCCCGCGTCATCCCGAGCCGTGGTGCCTGGCTCGAGTTCGAGATCGACAAGCGCGACCAGGTCGGCGTGCGCATCGACCGCAAGCGCAAGCAGAGCGTCACCGTCTTCCTGAAGGCCCTCGGCCTCACCAGCGAGGAGATCCTCGAGCAGTTCAAGGGCTACTCGTCGATCGAGGCGACCCTCGAGAAGGACTCCATCCTGACGAAGGAAGAGGCCCTCAAGGACATCTACCGCAAGCTCCGTCCGGGCGAGCAGGTCGCTGCCGAGGCTGCGCGTGCGCTGCTCGACAACTTCTACTTCAACTCCAAGCGCTACGACCTGGCGAAGGTCGGTCGTTACAAGATCAACCGCAAGCTCGGCATCGAGAGCGAGCTGTCGAACTCCGTTCTGACGAACGAAGACATCATCGCGACGATCAAGTACCTCGTGGCCCTCCACGAGAACCAGACGACCCTCCCCGGCACCCGTGGCGGCAAGGCCGTCGAGATCCGTCTCGACATCGACGACATCGACCACTTCGGCAACCGACGCATCCGTGCCGTCGGCGAGCTCATCCAGAACCAGGTGCGCACCGGCCTCAGCCGTATGGAGCGTGTCGTGCGTGAGCGCATGACCACGCAGGACATCGAAGCGATCACCCCGCAGACCCTGATTAACGTGCGCCCCGTCGTCGCCGCGATCAAGGAGTTCTTCGGCACTTCGCAGCTGTCGCAGTTCATGGACCAGAACAACCCCCTCGCAGGCCTGACGCACAAGCGTCGACTGTCTGCGCTCGGCCCGGGTGGTCTCTCCCGTGAGCGTGCCGGCGTCGAGGTTCGCGACGTGCACCCCAGCCACTACGGCCGCATGTGCCCCATCGAGACCCCTGAAGGCCCGAACATCGGCCTGATCGGCTCGCTGGCGTCGTTCGCCCGCATCAACTCGTTCGGTTTCATCGAGACCCCGTACCGTCGCGTCGTCGACGGCGTGGTCACCGAGAACATCGACTACCTGACCGCGAGCGAAGAAGACGAGTACGTGGTGGCCCAGGCCAACGCGCCTCTGACCAAAGACGCCCGCTTCGCCGAGCCCCGCGTGCTCGCCCGTAAGAAGGGTGGCGAGGTCGACCTCTTCCCGATCGAGGACATCGGCTACATGGATGTCTCGCCCCGCCAGATGGTGTCGGTCGCGACCTCCCTCATCCCCTTCCTCGAGCACGACGATGCCAACCGCGCCCTCATGGGTGCAAACATGCAGCGCCAGGCCGTGCCGCTCCTGATGAGCGACAGCCCCCTGGTCGGAACCGGTATGGAGGGCTTCGCAGCCGTCGATGCCGGAGACGTGGTCACCACCCAGCACGCCGGTGTCGTGCAGGAGGTCTCGGCTGACGCCGTCTCCGTTCTGCTCGACGAGGGCGGGGTCGAGACCTACTACCTCCGTAAGTTCGACCGCTCGAACCAGGGCACGAGCTACAACCAGCGCGTCATCGTCAACGAGGGCGACCGGGTCGAGGTCGGCGAGGTCATCGCAGATGGCCCGGCCACCGAGAACGGCGAGCTCGCGCTCGGCAAGAACCTCCTTGTGGCGTTCATGCCGTGGGAGGGCTACAACTTCGAAGACGCGATGATCCTCAGCCAGAACCTGGTGAAGGACGACACGCTGAGCTCCATCCACATCGAGGAGTACGAGGTGGATGCCCGCGACACGAAGCTCGGCAAGGAGGAGATCACCCGTGACCTCCCGAACGTCAGCCCCGAGCTGCTCGCCGACCTCGACGAGCGCGGCATCATCCGTATCGGTGCAGAGGTTCGCCCCGGCGACATCCTCGTCGGCAAGGTCACACCCAAGGGTGAGACCGAGCTGAGCGCCGAGGAGCGCCTGCTGCGCGCGATCTTCAACGAGAAGAGCCGCGAAGTGCGTGACACCAGCCTCAAGGTGCCCCACGGTGAGCGCGGAACCATCATCGCCGTCAAGGAGTTCTCTGCCGAGAACGACGACGAGCTCGGTTCGGGCGTCAACCAGCGCGTCGTCGTGTACATCGCCCAGAAGCGCAAGATCACCGAGGGCGACAAGCTCGCCGGTCGTCACGGCAACAAGGGCGTCATCGCGAAGATCCTGCCCGTCGAAGACATGCCGTTCCTCGCTGACGGCACCCCCGTCGACGTGGTGCTGAACCCGCTCGGTATCCCCGGTCGCATGAACTTCGGCCAGGTGCTGGAGATCCACCTCGGGTGGATCGCCAAGCAGGGCTGGCAGGTCGAGGGCAAGGGCAACAAGTGGGCCGGCCGTCTTCCCGAGGCCGCGCACGAGGCTCCTGCCAACACCAAGGTCGCGACCCCGGTGTTCGACGGCGCGCTGGAGGAGGAGATCGCCGGTCTGCTCGACTCGACGCTCCCGACCCGCGACGGCGACCGTCTCATCGACGGTTCCGGCAAGGCGACGCTGTTCGACGGCCGCTCCGGTGAGCCGTTCCCGAACCCGATCTCGGTCGGCTACATGTACATCCTCAAGCTGCACCACCTCGTCGACGACAAGATCCACGCGCGTTCGACCGGTCCGTACTCCATGATCACGCAGCAGCCGCTGGGTGGTAAGGCACAGTTCGGTGGCCAGCGCTTCGGTGAGATGGAAGTGTGGGCGCTCGAGGCCTACGGTGCCGCGTACGCGCTGCAGGAGCTCCTGACGATCAAGTCGGATGACATCCTCGGCCGCGTGAAGGTGTATGAAGCGATCGTCAAGGGTGAGAACATCCAGGAGCCGGGCATCCCCGAGTCCTTCAAGGTGCTCATCAAGGAGATGCAGTCGCTCTGCCTGAACGTCGAGGTGCTGTCTGCCGACGGCACGGCGGTCAGCCTGCGCGACACCGATGACGAGGTCTTCCGCGCTGCTGAAGAACTCGGGATCAACATCTCCACGCGGTTCGAGAACTCGTCCATTGACGACATCTAAACCGAACCCCACCCCAGCTAACGTTCCCCCAGGGAGAGAAGAAAAAATTGCTCGACGTTACAACATTTGACGAACTGCGGATCGGTCTCGCTACGGCTGACGACATCCGCAAGTGGTCGCACGGTGAGGTCAAGAAGCCCGAGACGATCAACTACCGCACGCTGAAGCCCGAGAAGGACGGCCTCTTCGGAGAGCAGATCTTCGGGCCGAGCCGTGACTGGGAGTGCTCGTGCGGCAAGTACAAGCGGGTGCGCTTCAAAGGCATCGTCTGTGAGCGCTGCGGCGTCGAGGTCACGAAATCGTCGGTGCGCCGTGAGCGCATGGGCCACATCGAGCTCGCCGCCCCTGTCACGCACATCTGGTACTTCAAGGGCGTGCCCTCGCGCCTCGGCTACCTGCTCGACATGGCTCCGAAAGACCTCGAGAAGGTCATCTACTTCGCGGCCTACATGATCATCTCGGTCGACGAAGACGGCCGTCACGAAGACATGCCCGGCCTCGAGAACGAGCTGCGGCTCGAGATCAAGGCCCTGAGCGACCAGCGCGACAGCCGTATCGCCGACCGCCTCCAGAAGCTCGAGAACGACCTGGCTGCCCTCGAGGCAGAAGGCGCCAAGAGCGACCAGAAGCGTCGCACGAAGGATGCCGCCGAGAAGGAGATGGGCCAGGCCCGCAAGTCCTTCGACGAGCAGATCGCCCAGCTCGAGCGCGTGTGGGAAGACTTCCGCAGCCTCAAGGTCGGCGAACTGAAGCCCGAAGACTCCGTGTTCCACGAACTGCAGGACCGCTACGGCCAGTACTTCGAGGCGTACATGGGTGCTGAGGCGATCAAGAAGCGCCTCGAGGCCTTCGACCTCGCCACCGAGTCGGACACGCTGCACCTGCAGATCTCCGAGGGCAAGGGCCAGAAGAAGATCCGCGCCATCAAGCGCCTCCGGGTCGTCAACTCGTTCCTGATCACCGGCAACTCGCCGGCCGCGATGGTTCTCGACGTGGTCCCCGTGATCCCGCCGGAGCTCCGCCCGATGGTGCAGCTGGATGGTGGCCGCTTCGCGACCTCCGACCTCAACGACCTGTACCGCCGCGTGATCAACCGCAACAACCGTCTCCGTCGACTGCTCGACCTCGGTGCCCCCGAGATCATCGTCAACAACGAGAAGCGGATGCTGCAGGAGGCCGTCGACGCACTGTTCGACAACGGTCGCCGTGGTCGCCCCGTCACGGGTACCGGCAACCGCGCCCTGAAGTCCCTGAGCGACATGCTCAAGGGAAAGCAGGGTCGGTTCCGCCAGAACCTGCTCGGCAAGCGCGTGGACTACTCGGGCCGTTCGGTCATCATCGGTGGCCCGCAGCTGAAGCTGCACCAGTGCGGTCTGCCCAAGCAGATGGCGCTGGAGCTGTTCAAGCCGTTCGTCATCAAGCGCCTGATCGATCTGAGCCACGCCCAGAACATCAAGGCCGCGAAGCGCATGGTCGAGCGCAGCCGCCCGCAGGTGTGGGACGTGCTCGAGGAGATCATCCGCGAGCGCCCCGTGATGCTGAACCGCGCACCCACGCTGCACCGACTGGGCATCCAGGCTTTCGAGCCCCAGCTCGTCGAGGGCAAGGCCATCCAGCTGCACCCGCTCGTCTGCACCGCGTTCAACGCGGACTTCGACGGTGACCAGATGGCCGTCCACCTTCCGCTCTCGGTCGAGGCCCAGGCCGAGGCGCGCATCCTGATGCTCGCCTCGAACAACATCCTGAAGCCCTCCGACGGCCGCCCGGTCACCCTGCCCACGCAGGACATGATCATCGGTCTGCACCACCTCACCACCGTGCGCGAAGGCGTCGTGGGCGAGGGCCGTGCGTTCTCGAGCGTCGCCGAGGCGATTCTCGCGAAGGACCAGGGCACGCTCGACCTGAACGCCAAGGTGCGCATCCGCCTCGAGAACATCACGTTCGCCGAGGGCGAGGCCCCCGCGGGCGCCGTTCTCGCCGAGGGCAACCACGCCCCCGGTGTGACGCTCGTCGAGACCACGCTCGGCCGCGCGCTCTTCAACGAGACGCTGCCGACGGACTACCCGTACGTCGAAGCCGTCGCAGACAAGGGCCAGATCTCGGCCATCGTCAACGACCTCGCCGAGCGCTACCCGAAGGTGGAGGTCGCTGCAGCACTCGACCGCATCAAGGACGCCGGTTTCTACTGGGCCACCCGCTCAGGCGTCACCGTTGCTCTCTCCGACGTTCTGACCCCGCCGAACAAGCGCGAGATCGTGGCGACCTACGAGAAGCAGGCCGCCAAGGTGCAGACGCAGTACGAGAAGGGTCTGACCACCGACGCCGAGCGTCGCCAGGAACTGATCCAGATCTGGACCAAGGCGACCGAAGACGTCGCAGAGGCCATGCAGGCGAACTTCCCGGCGAACAACACCATCAACCGCATGGTGACGTCTGGTGCTCGTGGTAACTGGCTGCAGATCCGCAACATCGCGGGTATGCGAGGCCTGGTGAACAACCCGAAGGGTGAGATCATCCCTCGCCCGATCATCTCGTCGTACCGTGAGGGCCTCAGTGTTGCTGAGTACTTCATCGCGACGCACGGTGCTCGTAAGGGTCTCGCCGACACGGCTCTCCGTACCGCCGACTCGGGCTACCTGACCCGTCGTCTGGTGGATGTCTCGCAGGACGTCATCATCCGTGAAGACGACTGCGGCACCACCAAGGGTCTCGACCTGGCCATCGCGGCGCACGACGCCAACGGTGTGCTGGTGAAGGACTCGAACGTCGAGAACTCCGTGTTCGCACGGAGCCTCGCCGCTGACGCTGTGGATGCCAGTGGCACCGTCGTCGCCGAAGCCGGCGAGGACATCGGTGACGTTCTGATCGACAAGCTGGTCGAGGCCGGTGTCGAGAACATCAAGGTGCGCTCGGTGCTGACCTGCGAGTCGGCCGTCGGTGTGTGTGCTGCCTGCTACGGCCGCTCGCTCGCCACCGGACTGCTCGTGGACATCGGAGAGGCCGTCGGCATCATCGCCGCACAGTCGATCGGTGAGCCCGGCACCCAGCTGACCATGCGTACCTTCCACACGGGTGGTTCCGCATCGGCCGACGACATCACGCAGGGTCTGCCCCGCGTGCAGGAGCTCTTCGAAGCACGCACCCCCAAGGGTGCGTCGCCCATCGCAGAAGCTGCTGGCCGCATCACCATCGAAGACACCGACCGCAGCCGCAAGCTGATCCTCACGCCCGACAACGGCGACGAGGCCATCGCCTACCCGGTGCTGAAGCGTGCGAGCCTCCTCATCGAGGACGGCGAGCACGTCGAGCTCGGCCAGCAGCTGCACGTCGGTGCGATCGACCCGAAGGAGGTTCTCCGGGTTCGCGGTGTCCGTGCCGTGCAGGAGCACCTCGTCGGTGGTGTGCAGGGCGTCTACCGTTCGCAGGGTGTGCCGATCCACGACAAGCACATCGAGGTCATCGTTCGACAGATGCTCCGCAAGGTGACGGTCGTCGACCACGGCGACACCGACCTGCTCCCCGGTGAGCTCGTCGATCGCCAGCGCTACAACATCCTCAACCGCGAGGCGCTGACCGAGGGTCGCAAGACCGCTTCGGCCCGCCAGGAGGTCATGGGTATCACCAAGGCCTCGCTCGCGACCGAGTCCTGGCTCTCCGCCGCTTCCTTCCAGGAGACCACGCGTGTTCTCACGCAGGCCGCCATGGAGGGCAAGAGCGACCCGCTCGTCGGGCTCAAGGAGAACGTCATCATCGGTAAGCTCATCCCGGCCGGAACGGGCCTTCAGAAGTACCGCAACGTCACCGTTGAGGCAACCGAAGAGGCCAAGGCCGAGCGCTACCCGAACCGCATCTTCACCGACGATGCGGTCTTCTCGGAGGCTGACCTGTCGTTCGTCGACTTCGACAGCTTCTCGAGCGATGACTACACCCCCGGTACCTACAACTAGGCCGCACCTGTAGCCAGACCATGAAGGGCCCTCTCACTGCGGTGAGGGGGCCCTTCGTCGTTGCTCGGGGGTTCGAGGATGCTCATAGACTTGTCAGATGACACTCGATGGATGCTCATGCTGAAGAACTTCGGATGGTCGTTCGCCATCCTGCTCGTCGGGCTCGCCCTCGGCTTTCTCTACGGCGGCCCGACCGCCCTCGTGCTGGTGCTCGTGCTGTGCGTGCTCGAGATCTCGCTGTCGTTCGACAACGCGGTGGTCAACGCCACCATTCTGGAGCGGATGAACGCCGCCTGGCAGCGCATCTTCCTGACGATCGGCGTCATCATCGCCGTGTTCGGCATGCGCCTCGTCTTCCCGTTCCTCGTCGTCGCCGTCACCGCCGGCCTCGGCCCGGTGCAGGCCGTGCAGCTGGCCTTCCAACAGGGCGACCCCGAGGTGCCGGGTACGTACGGCTTCATCCTGAACGCCGCGCACCCCGCCATCGCCGGGTTCGGCGGCATGTTCCTGCTGATGCTCTTCCTCGACTTCATGTTCGACGAACGCGACACCCTCTGGATCAAGCCGGTCGAGAAGGTGCTGCAGATCGTCGGCCGCGTTCCGAGCGCGAGCGTCATCGTCTCGATCATCGTGCTCGTGCTGGTCTCCCAGTTCGTCGCGGAGAACCCCGCGACGGTGCTGCTGAGCGGCGTGGTCGGCATCGGCTCGTTCCTGCTCGTCACCGCCCTCGGCAAGGTGTTCGAGGAGACCGCCGAGGAGGGCGGCGGCGAAGACATCGACCCCGTCAAACCGGGTCGGCAGGTCAAGGTCGTCGTCGGTCGGGCCGCGTTCTTCCTCTTCCTCTACCTCGAGGTTCTGGATGCGAGTTTCTCGTTCGACGGTGTCATCGGCGCCTTCGCGATCACGTCAGACCCCATCGTCATCGCGATCGGGCTCGGCGTCGGGGCGATGTTCATCCGTTCGCTCACGATCTTCCTGGTGCGGCAGGGCACCCTCGGCCAGTTCGTCTACCTGGAGCACGGAGCGCTCTGGGCCGTCGGCGCGCTGGCGGTCATCCTGCTCATCTCGATCCGCGCCGACATCCCCGACGTGATCACCGGCCTCGTGGGCATCGTCTTCATCGGCGCCGGTTTCCTGTCGAGCATCGTGCGCAACCGGCGCATCAGGTCGACAGAGCAGGCCGGGCAGGTGCAGGCGGGCTGAGCGCCGCCAGCACCTGGTTCGCCACGAGTCGCCCGGCCCGGTTCGCTCCGATCGTCGACGCCTGCGGCCCGTAGCCCGCGAGGAACACCCGCGGGTCACGGAGGGCCCGGCCCTCGACGGCCGCCACTCCGCCGCCCGGCTCGCGGAGCCGCAGCGGGTCGAGGTGGCCGAGTTCCGAGCGGAACCCCGTCGCCCAGATGATCACGTCGGCCGGCTCGAAACTGCCGTCAGCGAAGCGCACTCCCTGGGGTTCGACCTGCGTGAACATCGGCCGGGCGACAAGCACCCCGCGGGCGGCAGCGTCGAGATTCCGCGCGGTCGAGGGCAGTCCGGTGCCGCTGATGATGCTGGGCAGCACCGCTCCGGCCGCGGCCGCCTCGTTCTGCTGGGCGACCGCGGCGAGCCGGCCCTCGATGCTCGCGCTGGCCTCGGGCGGCTCGTCGCCCTCGAACGAGACGGGCCGGCGCGTCACCCAGGTGGTGGATGCCGCGATCCCCTCCAGCTCGAGCACGAAGCCCACGGCCGAGGTTCCACCGCCCACCACGATGACGCGCTGGCCGGCGAATTCCCTGGCCGCGCGGTACTCCGGGGTGCTGAGCTGGCGGCCGTGGAAAGTGTCGATGCCCGGCACCCAGGGGCGGATGGGGGCTCCCCACGTTCCGGTCGCGTTCACGAGCACGTCGGTGCTGACACTGCTGCGGAGCGCACCATCCTGCAGGTACCGAACGTCGAGTCGGCCGTCGGCCCGGTCTCGAACGCCCGTCACGGCCACCGGGCGGAACACGTGCAGCCCGAAGTGCCGCTCGTAGGCGGCGTAGTACTCACCGACCACGTCCCGCGCGGCGCGCGTCTGGTCGGCGGTGTCGAAGCTCAGCCCGAGCTCGCGCATGCCGGGCAGGTCGTTCACCCGATGCGCGGTGCCGAGGCGCAGCGACTCCCAGCGGAACTGCCACGCCCCGCCGGTGGAGGGGGAGCGGTCGAGCACGACCAGATCCTCACCGGGCACTAGGCCGTGGCGTGCCAGATGGTAGGCGACAGAGAGGCCGGCCTGCCCTGCCCCCACGACGACCACGCGGGCGCGTGGAGGGATGGCGGCGCGGGCGTCGGCGGCCTCGCGAGCGTCAGCCACGGGCATCCTGAACCGGTGCATCGCCGAGCGACGCTCCCTGAGGCGGCGCATCGTGCACCGCACTCGCATGACCGATGAACTCCGCCAGCCGCGAGGGCCCGACCAGCCCGCTCGGATGCGGGCCTGCCGTCAGCAGGGCCGCCTGCAGCCCGGCGAGCGCCGAGCCGTTCGACCCGAACAGCACCGCGTTGCCCTCGTCGAGCTGCTCCGTCAGCCCGAGGGCGCCGGCCACCAGAACGGTCTCGAACACCTCTGCCAGCGTGGCGGCGGCCGCCCGGGCGACGGGCAGCCCGGAGTCGTCGGCGACGTTCACGGCGACCACCCCGCCGGGCGCCAGGAGGGCGGCGACCGAGCGGTGGAACTCGACACTCGTCAGGTGCGCCGGCGTCGTCGAGCCGAGGTACACGTCGGCGACCACGAGGTCGAAGGGGCCGGCTCCGGATGCCGTTGCCAACCCAGCGCGGGCGTCATCGACCACCACCCGCACGTCTGCACCGGCCGGCAGCGGCAGCACCTCGATCACGTAGTCGAGCAGCTCGGCCTCGTACTCGACGACCACCTGCGGCGAACCCGCACGCGTCACCGCGACGTAGCGCGCCAGCGTCAGCGCCCCACCGCCGAGGTGCAGCACGCGGAGCGGAGCGCCTGCCGGCCCCAGCAGATCCACCAGGTTGGCCACACGTCGCAGGTAGTCGAAGCGCAGCGACCGGGGGTCGTCGACGAACACGTGCGACTGCTGCTCGCCGCCGATGTAGAGCGTGTAGCCGGGCCCACCGAGGGTGTCGCGGCGCAGTTCTGCCGTCAGCCCGCTGCGGGCGAGTCGGCGGGGGCGCGGGGCATCCATCGCGTCTCAGCCTATCCGTGCAGCGCAACGCGCTAAGTGGGTTTTGCCCCCCACTTCGGCGTGCGTTATCTTGAGCGAGGAGCACCTCGACTTCTGCTGTGTCATCGCCCGCATGACCGACTCGGTGTGTCGCCTGTTTCGGGGGAAGAGATGGCCATTCTGCTCTATCGCATCGGGGCTTTCTCCGCGCGCCGGCACTTCGTCATGATCGGCGTCTGGCTGCTCATCGTCGTCGCTGCGGTGGTCGGGTCGCGGGTGTTCGCGGGCGTCGAATCGCAGTCCGTCGAGATTCCGAACACGCAGTCGCAGACGGCGATCGACATGCTGAACAGCCGCTTCCCCGCAGCGAACGGTGCAGGGTCGAAGGTGATCTACATCGCGCCCGAGGGGCAGAGCATCCGCGACTTCCAGCCGCAGATCAGCGCCGCGGCGACCCAGCTCAAGACTCTGCAGAAGGTCGCCGCGGTCACCGACCCCTTCAGCACCTCCGGCAACGCCGACCAGAACGCGGCAGCCGCCCAGCAGATCGCCCCCGACAACTCGATGGCCTATGTGTCGGTGAACTACTCCGTGCCGGCCACCGAGCTGACGCAGACGGATGCCGAAGCGATCCAGACCGACGGCAACACGGCGGCGACGGGTGGGCTGAGCGTGGCCTACGCGGGCGTCGCCCCGCCCGACGGCGCCGACAACAGCCAGGAGGCCATCGGCGTGCTCGTCGCCCTGGTCATCCTCGCCATCACGATCGGCTCGCTGCTGGCCGCGGGGATGCCGCTGGTCACCGCTCTCGCCGGCGTGCTGATCACGGGGTCCTCCATCACGATCATCGCCGACTTCACCACGATCTCGGCCACGGCCCCCATCCTCTCGTCGATGCTCGGGCTCGCCGTCGGCATCGACTACTCCCTCTTCATCGTCTCGAGGCACCGCTCCCAGCTCGTGGCGGGCATCCCGCCCCGCGAGTCGATCGCGATCGCGGCCTCCACCGCGGGCAGCGCCGTCGTGTTCGCCGGAATCACCGTGATCATCGCGCTGATCGGGCTGTCGGTGGTCGGCATTCCCTTCCTGTCGGTGATGGGCGTGAGCGCGGCCTGCGGCGTGGTGCTCGCGATGGCGGTGTCGCTGACCTTCCTCCCGGCCCTGCTCGGCCTGCTGAACACGAAGCTCATCCCGAAGCCGAACTCGCGCGCGGCACGGCGGGAGCATGAGCTGGCCAACCCCGAGCACGCCACGAAGCCGACGCTCGGCCGCCGCTGGGTCACGCTGGTGACCTGGAAACCGCTCATCACGGTCATCCTGATCCCGCTCGCTCTCGCGGTGGTGGCCCTGCCGGCCTTCGGGCTGAAGCTCACGGTGCCCGACGCGGGGTACGACGCCCCCGGCTCCCAGGCCCGGGTCGCCTACGACACGCTCGCGAAGGGGTTCGGCCCGGGGTTCAACGGCCCGCTGCTCGTGACCGCCGACATCAGCGCGGTGCAGGCGACCGACCTGCAGAAGGCACTCGATGCTCTCGGGGCCCAGTTCACGGGCATCCCCGATGTCGCCGCGGTCAGCGCCGTCATTCCCAACCAGGCCCTCGACATGGCGATCGTCTCGGTGACGCCGTCGAGCGCACCCGACTCCGACGCGACGAAGGCGCTGGTGCAGACCATCCGAGACGGGGCCGCCGGGTTCCAGGCGGCGAACGGCTTCACCTACATGGTGACCGGGCAGACGGCCGTGGCGATCGACATCTCGGGCGTGCTCGGAGCGGCACTGCTGCCGTTCGCGCTCGTCGTCGTGGGGCTCTGTCTCGTGCTGCTGATGATCGTCTTCCGCTCGCTGGCGGTGCCGATCACCGCGACCCTCGGCTTTCTGCTCTCTGTCGGCGCCTCGCTCGGCGTGGTCGCCCTCATCTTCAACGAAGGTCACCTGGCCGACCTGCTCGGCGTGCAGAAGGTGGGGCCGGTGATCAGCTTCATGCCGATCCTGGTCATCGCCGTGCTGTTCGGGCTCGCCATGGACTACCAGGTCTTCCTCGTCTCGCGCATGCGGGAGGACTACTCGCGCACCGGCAGGGCAAAGGAGGCGGTCGCCGACGGCTTCAGCGCCGCCGCCCGCGTGGTCACGGCGGCCGCGCTCATCATGTTCAGCGTGTTCGCCTCGTTCTTCCCCGGCGCATCGGCGGCCGTGCAGCCGCTCGCGGGGGCGTTGGCGATCGGCGTGCTGATCGATGCGTTCCTCGTGCGCATGACCCTCATCCCGGCCATCATGACGATGCTCGGCGACGCGGCATGGTACCTGCCGGCCTGGCTCGGGCGGCTGCTGCCGAACGTCGACATCGAGGGTGAGAAGGTGCACGAGCTGATCGCGGCGCGCGACTGGCGGCCGGGTGGAGCGGGCGGTTCGCCGGCGGGCGATGCGGGTGATGCGGCTCCGGATGCCGGTGGGCCGGTGCGCGGGGTGACTCCGGATGCCGGCGGTGCTGTGCTCGAGTCGGCTCCGGATGCCGGAACCGCGGTCGCGGGCGGCTCGGCCGCTGAAGCTGCTGCCGTCGATCCCGAGGGCCTCCCTCCCGTCACGCGCGCCGCTGTCGGAGCGGAGAAGCGCGCGCTCGCGAAAGCCCGCAGGGCGGACGCACGTCGTGAGCTGAAGGCTGCCCGTGCCGCTCAGCTCGCGCCCCCTGCCGTCATTCCGCCGATCGGCGCGGCGATCGCGGCCGGCGACCTCGCGCTGCCCGGGCTCGCTCCGTTCGACCTCGACGTCGCGCCCGGCGCCCTCCTGCTCGTGCACGAGCCGGCCGGAGCAGACTCCGACCTCGCCCCCGACGTGGCTGCCGCGATGGTGCTGGCCGCCGTGACGGCGCGCATCCCGCGGTTCGAGGGACACCTCAGCGTCTTCGGGCACCCGCAGCCGTTCGAACGCTCGGCCGTGCGCCGCGCGGCCCGGCTCGTGCTCCCCGCCGGTGCGGGAGCAGGGGCAGGGGCCGGGGCGGGGGCTGCAGCCGCCGAGTCGGCGCTCACGGTGGGGGAGTACCTCCTCGGCGAGGTGCGGCTCGACGCCCGTCGCGGTCGCCGGCACGAGCAGCTCGACGCCGTCGCCCGACACCTCCGTGTTCTCGAGGCAGTGGTGGCCGCGCACGCGAACGCCGCTCACGCAAACGCTGCGTTGCGCGACGGTGCTGCGGGGGCCGGCGCCGAGCCGACGGGCGCATCCACCCCGCTCGCTGCCCTCGGACTGCCCGCACGCTGGTGCATCGACGTAGCGCTGGCGCTCGCCTCCTCCGCCGAGCTGGTGGCGGTCGATGCGCGCCACCTCGATCCGGCGCTCGCCGCCGAGCTCGTGCGGGCCGTGGACACCGAGGCGCGCAGCACCGTCACGCTCGTTGTCGCGATGCCCAACGCAGCGATGCCCGCCGCCGCGGCATCCACCCGTTCCGTCGACCTGCTCACAGCCCCGCGCTCCAGCCGGGCCGCCCGGCCGTTCGCGTTCGCCTCGCTGCGGCCGGTGACCGAACTGCAGCTCGTCTCCACGACCACCCTCACCGAACGGGAAGCCCTCGTATGAGCATGCTGTCGACACTGTTGAAGTCCGCCGACCGTGCACCACGATCATCCGGAGCCCGCATCGTCGCGCTCGTGCTCGCCGTCGCCACTCCGCTGCTCGTCGCCGGGGTCGCCGTGCTCGCGCTGCAGAACGCCCCCACCGGTTCGAGCGGCACGCCCGACCTCCCCGCGGCCGTCGTGAACCTCGACACACCGATCACCGCAACCATCGGCGGAACGGCCACGCCGGTTGCGGCGGGCAAGCTGCTCACCAGCCAGCTGGTCGGCGGGCAGGCCGGCTCGGGCTTCAGCTGGACCATCACCGACGCCGACGATGCGCGGTCGGGCCTCGAGTCGGGGGCGTATTCGGCTGTCGTCACGATTCCGAGCAACTTCTCGGCGCTCTACGTGTCGATCTCGAGCGATGGGGCGACCCCGACCGCCGCTCCGCTTCAGGTGGAGACCAACGGGGGGCAGAGCTACGTCGCCGACCTGCTCGCGTCGGCGCTGGCCACGAACGTGCACGATGTGCTCGCGACGAGCCTCACCCAGGGCTACGTCACGGGCCTGCTCGGCGGGCTGACGAGCATCCACGACCAGCTGACCACGGTCGCCGGCAAGGCGGGAGAACTGGCCACCGGTGCCGGCCAGGTGAGCCAGCTCGGTGCCGGGGTCGCCTCGGGAGTCGACCAGGTCGACACGAACATGCAGAAGCTGAGCGGCGGCCTCGCCGAAGCCGCGTCGAGCACGGCGAAGCTGCCGGAGCTCACCAAGGGTCTGAACGACCTCGCCGTCGCCTCGCGCGACGGCAGCGGCCTGATCACCGCCGGGCTGAAGGACACGGCGTCGAAGCAGAAGGACATCGAGACGAAGCAGGCGGCGCTGAACGCCAGCATCTCGAAGCTCTCCACCGACCTGCCGACGCTCAGCCCGGCCGAGGTGCAGGCCCGGCTCGCCGACATCCAGAAGGCGTCAGACGACATCGCCCTGTCGAGTCTCGGCATCGGTGTGGCTCTGGATGTCGGAACCGTCGCCTCGGGTGCGCTCACCGAGGGCACGACCCTCGTCGCCAAGGGCACGACCGGCCTCGCCGACTCGACGCCCGCCCTCGCCACCGGCCTCTCAGACGCCGCGGGCGGCGCTGCCCAGCTCGCCACGGGCACGACGGACCTGAACGGCTACGCGTCCCAGCTGGCCCAGGGCACGACGGGCATCGCGACGGGTGTCACGCAGCTCTCGACGGGGCTCACCAGCGCCGCGGGAAAGATCCCGAGCTACACCGCCGACCAGCAGAAGACGCTCTCGGCCGTTGCCACGAACCCCGTCGTCACGACCGTCTCCGACACGCAGGCCCTGCCCACCGCGCAGGTCGCGACCGCCTCGGTGATGGTTCCGGTGGGGCTCTGGATCGGGGCCTTCGCGCTGTACCTGCTGCTCACACCGTTCACCGTGCAGGCACTCGCCTCGTCGGCGTCGGGCGGCCGCGTCCTGCGCCAGTCGCTGCTTCCCGCGCTCGCGCTCGCGGTCGTGCAGGCGCTGGTGGTCATCGTGGGGCTGCAGCTGATCGGCCTGGGGTCGGCGAACCCCCTCGGCGGCGCGCTCTTCATTCTGGGGCTGTCGGTGGCGTTCGTGGCCATGCACCAGGGGCTGGTCGCGCTCTTCGGGCGGATCGGCCGGCTGATCTCGCTCACGTTCCTGGTGCTGCAGGTGGCAGCGGCCGGGGTGCTGGTGCCCGCCGCCCTCAGCCCGGACTGGTTCCAGACCGTCTCGTCGTTCCTGCCGGTCTCGGCCGGGGTACGGGGGATGCAGGCACTGCTGACGGGGTCCGGATCCGCCGGCGCGCTGGTCGGGGGAGCCGTCATCGTTCTCCTTGTCGTCGCCGGTCTCGGAATCGCGTTCACCCTGATCGCCATTTCGAGGCGGCGCAGCGTGACCTCCCTCAGTTGAGGGTTGCCCATTGTTAGAGTGTGCCCATGAGCACTGACGACCGCCCCTTCGACGACACTCCGACCGAAGAGGCGGGCGGCACGCCGCCCACGCCGCCGGAGGGTGGGGCGGCCGGGGCTGACCAGTCTGGGCCTGAGGGGTCTGGGCCTGAGGGGTCTGGGCCTGTCGATTCTGGGCTTGACGGATCTGGGCCGGCCGACGCCGGTTACGCGGGCGAGCCGTCTGCCGACGGTGCCTACGCCGATGCGCAGTATCCCGGCGATGCGGATGTCGCGGCTGCGGATGCCGCCGACGCGGCCCCCGTCACGCACGATGCGCCGTTCTCGGATGCTGGCTCTGCCCCTGTCGCACACGACGCGGCGGTGGCCGACGACGCGCACTCCGTGGATGCGGCCGACATGGGCTCTGCCTCCGTCGCTTCCGACGCGCCCTTCTCGGATGCGGCCGACGCTGGCGCCGCCTCTGTCGCGCCCGATACTGCCTACTCGGATTCGGCCCAGGCCGACCCCACCGTTCCGGCGCCCGAACCCGTGCCCGAACCCGTGCCCGGCTGGGAGCAGCCCTCCGCGCCGCACGACTCCGCCTCCGGTGCACCGGTCGCCGAGCCCCTCGCGCCCGCCGCCGAGGTGTTCGACGCCCCGACGGCTCCCGAAGCCGCCGCCACTCCCGAGCTCGCGCCGCGCTGGCAGACCCCCGCCGATGCTGCTGCGCCGGCTACCGCTGCGCCCGCCGCCGCCGCTGCTGCGCCCGCCGAACGCGCCGTGACGGACGCGCCGGCGACGCCGGCCGACACCGGTACCGTCGCGTACCCCGCCGCCGCCTTCAACCCGCCACCCGCCGCGTTCGTCGCCCCCGGGCAGCCCTCGCCGGAGTCCCGCTCCGAGCATGACGCTCAGCGCGGCGGCTCGGCTGCCGGCGTCGGAGCCACCGCCGCCTCAGCCGCCGCGCTCGCCGCCGTGGCCGGGTCTGTGGCTGCCGGGTCTGTGGCCGTCGGATCCGCTGCTGCGGGCTCTGCGGCTGCAGGCGCCGCCGCACCCGCCGCCGCCCACCCTGCCACGGACCAGAAGCCCGCCGCGCCCGGCGCCGTGTATCCCGGCCCGAGCACGGGGCAGCCCGGCGCGATCGCTGTGCCGATCATCCACGAGCCCAAGAAACGCAGCAACCGCGGTTTCGGCATTCTCGTCTCGCTGCTGGCCACCCTCGTCTTCGCCGTGGTCTACGCGGCGGTCGGCGGCGTCATCCTGGCCTTCTCGGTGCCGGCGAGCCGCCTGTTCTCGGTGGTCGGCCAGTTCGCGGCCAGCCCCGCCTTCTACGTGCCCGTGATCTTCTTCGCGCTGGCCCTCATCCTGACCGTGGTGATCGTGAACCGGGCAGGCTGGTGGGCGTACGTGCTCGGCGGCTTCCTGATCGCGGTCATCGTCTACGGAGCCTCCATCCTCGGAGCGCTCGTCGCCGTGCAGGCGTGGACGCTGTCGGCCACCGACATCAGCAGCTTCATCCGTTCGCTCGTGATGGACCCGCTCACCCTGGCGGCGGCGCTCGTGGCGCGCGAGGTGCCGATCTGGGCCGGGGCCTGGATCGCATCGCACGGCCGCAAGCTCAAGGCGAAGAACATCGCGGCACGCGAGGAGTACGACCGCGCGGTCGCCGAGCCGACGGCCTGAAGCCTGGCTCCGGCCGGCCTCACGACGCCCTGCGCCATTTGACCGCGACCGTCACAGCGGGTAACATTTCCGGGGTGTGCGCTTTGTCGTGCTCTCGTGCCGTGCCCGCTCTGATCTCTCAGCGCAGGGCGGTTCCTGGCCAGACATGCATCATACAAAGCAGGGCTCGTTCGAACGCCAGTCTCACTGTTCCGTTCGCTCGGCCCCCACGGCATACCTACCCTCGACAGGCGCCTGAGATTCGGTTCTCGTGTGCGTGCAGGTAGGTCCAAATGAACTCGACTGACAGGGCTTCTGGCCCTGCCGCGTTCGAATGCTAATCATCAGTAGCAGCTGTCACCGTGCAGTAAACACAAGGAGTTACGTAGTGCCTACCATTCAGCAGCTGGTCCGAAAGGGCCGAACGCGCAAGGTCACGAAGACCAAAGCGCCTGCTCTCAAGTCCAACCCGCAGCAGCGTGGCGTGTGCACCCGTGTGTACACCACCACCCCGAAGAAGCCGAACTCGGCTCTCCGCAAGGTCGCCCGCGTCAAGCTCTCCAACGGCACCGAGGTCACCGCCTACATTCCCGGTGAGGGCCACAACCTGCAGGAGCACTCGATGGTGCTCGTGCGCGGCGGTCGTGTGAAAGACCTCCCCGGCGTGCGTTACAAGATCGTCCGCGGCGCCCTCGACACCCAGGCTGTCAAGAACCGCAAGCAGGCTCGCAGCCGGTACGGCGCGAAGATGGAGAAGAAGTAATGCCTCGTAAAGGTCCCGCTCCCAAGCGCCCCGTCGTCGCAGACCCCGTCTACGGCGCACCGATCGTCAGCCAGCTCGTCAACAAGATCCTCCTCGACGGCAAGAAGGGCCTTGCCGAGCGCATCGTCTACGACGCACTCGAGGGCGTTGCGAATAAAAACGGCGCCGACGCTGTTGTAACACTCAAGAAGGCGCTCGACAACGTGCGCCCGACCATCGAGGTCAAGAGCCGCCGCGTCGGTGGCTCGACCTACCAGGTTCCCGTCGAGGTCAAGCCTCACCGTGCGAACACGCTGGCACTGCGTTGGCTCACCACCTACGCGAAGGGCCGTCGTGAGAAGACGATGACCGAGCGCCTCACCAACGAGATCCTCGACGCATCGAACGGTCTCGGCGCGGCAGTCAAGCGCCGTGAAGACACCCACAAGATGGCCGAGTCGAACAAGGCCTTCGCGCACTACCGCTGGTAAGCCGCAGGCTCCCAGCATGATGGCGTGGATGCTCGTACCGGGCATCCACGCCACCCACACCCGCAGCAATCCAATCGGAGGAAATCCGTGGCACAGGACGTGCTTACCGACCTGAACAAGGTCCGCAACATCGGCATCATGGCCCACATCGATGCCGGCAAGACCACCACAACCGAGCGCATCCTGTTCTACACGGGCATCACTCACAAGATCGGTGAAGTCCACGATGGCGCAGCCACCATGGACTGGATGGCGCAGGAGCAGGAACGCGGCATCACGATCACGTCGGCTGCCACCACGTGCTTCTGGAACAACAACCAGATCAACATCATCGACACCCCCGGTCACGTCGACTTCACGGTCGAGGTGGAGCGTTCGCTCCGCGTGCTCGACGGTGCCGTCGCCGTCTTCGACGGCAAGGAGGGCGTCGAGCCCCAGTCGGAGACCGTCTGGCGCCAGGCCGACAAGTACGACGTGCCCCGCATCTGCTTCGTCAACAAGATGGACAAGCTGGGCGCTGACTTCTACTTCACCGTCGACACCATCGTCAAGCGCCTCGGCGCCCGCCCGCTGGTCATCCAGCTCCCGATCGGTGCGGAGTCCTCCTTCGAGGGCGTCGTCGACCTCGTCGAGATGCGCGCGCTGACCTGGCGTGGAGACGCCAAGGGTGACGTGGCGATGGGTGCCAAGTACGAGATCGAGGAGATCCCGGCCGACCTCGCCGAGCAGGCAGCGGAGTACCGCGAGAAGCTCATCGAGGTCGTCGCAGAGACCAGCGACGAGCTGCTCGAGCGCTACCTCTCCGGTGACGTCGACTTCTCGGTCGCCGAGATCAAGGCGGCGATCCGCAAGCTCACCGTCAGCAGCGAGATCTACCCGGTTCTCTGCGGTTCCGCGTTCAAGAACCGCGGCGTGCAGCCGATGCTCGATGCTGTCGTCGACTACCTGCCCAGCCCGCTCGACGTTCCGAACGTCGAGGGCCACGACGTGCGCGACGAGGAGATCGTCATCTCCCGCGGCGCGAACTCGACCGACCCGTTCGCCGCTCTGGCGTTCAAGGTGGCCGTGCACCCGTTCTTCGGGCGTCTGACCTACATCCGCGTCTACTCGGGTCACGTCGACTCGGGTGCGTCGATCATCAATGCGACCAAGGGCAAGAAGGAGCGCATCGGGAAGATCTTCCAGATGCACGCCAACAAGGAGAACCCGGTCCCCTCGGTCACCGCCGGTCACATCTACGCCGTCATCGGCCTGAAGGACACCACCACCGGTGACACCCTGGCCGACCCGGCGCACCCGGTCGTGCTCGAGTCGATGACCTTCCCGGAGCCCGTGATCGAGGTCGCGATCGAGCCGAAGACGAAGGCCGACCAGGAGAAGCTGGGTCTCGCGATCCAGAAGCTGGCCGAAGAAGACCCGACCTTTCGCACCGAGCAGAACCAGGACACGGGCCAGACCGTGATCAAGGGCATGGGCGAGCTCCACCTCGACATCCTCGTCGACCGCATGCGTCGCGAGTTCAACGTCGAGGCGAACGTCGGCAAGCCCCAGGTCGCGTACCGCGAGACGATCCGTCGCACGGTCGAGAAGCACGACTACACCCACAAGAAGCAGACGGGTGGATCGGGCCAGTTCGCGAAGATCCAGATCTCGATCGAGCCGCTCGAAGTGACGGCCGACAAGATCTACGAGTTCGAGAACAAGGTGTCGGGTGGCCGCGTGCCGCGCGAGTACATCCCCTCGGTCGACCAGGGAATGCAGGCTGCCATGGGCGTCGGCGTTCTCGCCGGTTACCCGATGGTGGGCGTCAAGGGCATCCTGCTCGACGGCGCTTCGCACGATGTCGACTCCTCGGAGATGGCGTTCAAGATCGCCGGCACCATGGCGTTCAAGGAGGCGGCTCGCAAGGCGAGCCCCGTTCTCCTCGAGCCGCTGATGGCCGTCGAGGTGCGCACGCCCGAGGAGTACATGGGCGACGTCATCGGCGACCTGAACTCCCGTCGTGGCCAGATCCAGTCGATGGAAGACGCCACCGGCGTCAAGGTCATCCGTGCTAACGTCCCGCTGAGCGAAATGTTCGGTTACGTCGGCGACCTGAGGTCGAAGACCTCGGGACGCGCGGTGTACTCGATGACGTTCGACAGCTACGCGGAGGTTCCGAAGGCTGTCGCCGACGAGATCATCCAGAAGAACAAGGGCGAGTAACACCCTCGCTTCCCGGCCCTCCCGGGCCTAGTAATATATGTAAACAACACCCCGCCGTGCAGCCGGTCGACACTCTCGATCGGCTGCCCAGCATGAAAGTCCTGAGGAGGACCCAGTGGCCAAGGCCAAGTTCGAGCGGACTAAGCCGCACGTAAACATCGGAACGATCGGTCACGTTGACCACGGAAAGACCACGCTCACCGCGGCGATTTCCAAGGTGCTGGCCGACAAGTACCCGGCGTTCAACAAGACCTTCAACTTCGACCAGATCGACTCTGCTCCTGAAGAGAAGCAGCGTGGTATCACGATCAACATCTCGCACATCGAGTACGAGACCGAGAAGCGCCACTACGCGCACGTCGACGCCCCGGGTCACGCTGACTACATCAAGAACATGATCACCGGTGCCGCCCAGATGGACGGCGCGATCCTCGTCGTCGCGGCCACTGACGGCCCGATGGCCCAGACCCGTGAGCACGTTCTGCTCGCCCGCCAGGTCGGCGTCCCCTACCTGCTGGTCGCGCTGAACAAGTCCGACGCGGTCGACGACGAAGAGATCCTGGAGCTCGTCGAGCTCGAGGTTCGCGAGCTCCTCTCGAGCCAGAACTTCGACGGCGACAACGCTCCGGTCATCCGCGTCTCGGCGCTGAAGGCCCTCGAGGGTGACCCCACCTGGACCAAGTCGATCGAAGAGCTGATGGAGGCCGTGGACGAGTCGATCCCCGACCCGATCCGCGACAAGGACAAGCCGTTCCTCATGCCGATCGAAGACGTCTTCACGATCACCGGTCGTGGAACCGTCGTCACCGGCCGTGCAGAGCGCGGTACCCTCGCGATCAACTCCGAGGTCGAGATTGTCGGCATCCGCCCGACGCAGAAGACCACGGTCACCGGTATCGAGATGTTCCACAAGCAGCTTGACGAGGCATGGGCCGGCGAGAACTGTGGTCTGCTGCTCCGCGGCACCAAGCGTGAAGACGTCGAGCGCGGCCAGGTCGTCGTGAAGCCCGGTTCGGTCACCCCGCACACCGGCTTCGAGGGCACCGCCTACATCCTGTCGAAGGATGAGGGTGGCCGTCACAACCCGTTCTACACGAACTACCGCCCGCAGTTCTACTTCCGTACCACCGACGTCACCGGCGTCATCACGCTGCCCGAGGGCACCGAGATGGTCATGCCCGGCGACACCACCGACATCAGCGTTGAGCTCATCCAGCCCATCGCGATGGAGGAGGGCCTCGGCTTCGCCATCCGTGAGGGTGGCCGCACCGTCGGCGCCGGAACGGTGACCAAGGTCACCAAGTAGCACCTGTTCCTTCGGTTCGCCCTTCGGGCGACACGGAGCGCAGTACAGAAGGGCCGCACCCCCAGGGGTGCGGCCCTTCTTCCGTTAACTCCGCCCCCGCGCGCCCTGTCCATCCGCGGCCCCGCGCCGCCCGCCCCCCCGGCCCC